>UREO01000267.1 GCA_900546895.1 uncultured Oscillospiraceae bacterium | reverse complement strand
GTTTTGGGAAGAGTGATTTTCGGTTCTTTTTCGTTTCTGCGGTACAGTACAAACTTAGAACCGATGACTTGTACGACCTCCGATCCCGTTTCGGCGGCAATCCGCTCGGCGGTATCCCGCACGGGGGTCGGAGAAGTCTCCAACACTTTTCCTTTTAAAATTTCCCGCGCGGTCAGAGCACCGTCCGCCTGTTTAACGACGTCCGGGCCGACACCGGATTTTCCCACCATTAAAATCGTATCGATATCGTTCGCGAGGGAGCGGAGAAATGCGCGCTGTTTACTGGTCATCATCCGTTTTGTTCCTTCCTGTTCCGTAATTTTTCTGCGAACGCCCTGAGCGCCCGGCCGCGGTGGCTAATTTCATCCTTTTCCTCTGCGGTCAGCTGGGCGAAGGATTTTCCGTTGACAAGAAAAACCGGGTCATAACCGAAGCCGCCTTCCCCTTCGGGAGCGAACGCAATGGTTCCCGCACATTCGCCCTGTGCGGTAATCCGGGTTCCATCCGGAAAAACACAGCAGATGGCGCTGACGAATTTCGCCGTACGCTTTTCTTGCGGAACATCCTTAATCGCATCCAGCAGCTTATGAACCCGGTCAAGATCGGTTGCGTCTTCCCCGGCGTACCGGGCCGAATACACGCCCGGCGCTCCGCCCAGAGCGTCCACCATCAGGCCGGAATCGTCCGCAACGGCGGGCAGCCCCGTTTCCCGGCAGGCTGAATCCGCTTTGAGAAACGCGTTTTCCGCAAAGGTGGAGCCTGTTTCCCCCACCTCCGGCAGATCTGGCGCCGAAACGGAGATAGGAAGCGGCATTAAAATGCGCTCAAGCTCCTGAAGCTTCTTCTGATTATGGGTAGCCATGACAAATTTCATTCCTGATTCTCCCTTGCAAATAAAGCCTCGGCAAATTCGTCGGCGTCGAACGGCTGAAGGTCGTCGACCTTCTCCCCCACCCCGATGAATTTGACCGGGATTCCCAGATTTTCGCGGATAGCGAGCACCACGCCGCCGCGCGCGGTACCGTCCAGCTTGGTCAGCACGATGCCGGTGATTCCGGCCGCGTTCTGGAATTCGCGCGCCTGGTTCACGGCGTTCTGGCCGGTAGTGGCGTCGAGCACCAGCAGTACCTCTTTGTCCGCGTCCGGCAGCTCCCGGTCAATGACGCGGCCGATTTTGGAAAGCTCGTCCATCAGGTTCTTTTTATTGTGAAGCCGTCCGGCCGTGTCACAAATCACCACGTCCGCTCCTCTGGCCTTGGCGGCGGCAACCGCGTCGTATACCACGGAGGCGGGGTCGCTGCCCTCCGGCTGCTTCACCAACTCGGCGCCGGAGCGCTGCGCCCAGACCTCCAGCTGCTCCACGGCGGCGGCACGGAAGGTATCCGCCGCGCCGAGAACGACCTTTTTCCCCTCGCCCTTTAACCGTGACGCAATTTTCCCGATGGTGGTCGTTTTGCCGACGCCGTTGACGCCGATGACCAGAATCACGGACGGTTTGGTGGAAATCTGCAGCTCTTCGCCGCCGCGGAGCATTTCCGCAACGGTTTCGCGCAGCAACCCGTAAATCGCTTCAGGGTCGGTAACGCCCTTTTCCTTTACTTTTTTGCGGAGCGTATCGCAGACATGCTCCGCAGTAGGCACGCCGACGTCGCCCATGACGAGCAGTTCTTCCAGCTCCTCAAAAAGCGACTCGTCAATGGAAGTAAAGGAGCGGAGCATGGACTCCACGGAGGAGCTCATTTTATCCCTTGTCTTTTTTAATCCCTCTTTTATCTTTGAGAATAAGCCCATTTAATTGTCTCCTTCATCAATGTTGTTCTTTCATACCAAGCTTGGCTTCAATTTCGGACACATGCAGCTCCAGCAGCTTAGAAATCCCCTCGTCCTGCATGGTGACGCCGTAAAGCACATCCGATTCCTCCATGCTGCCGCGGCGGTGCGTAATCACAATAAACTGTGTGTTTTTATTCATGCGGCGCAGATACGCGGCAAACCGGTCGACATTCACGTCGTCCAGCGCGGCTTCGATTTCGTCGAGCACGCAGAACGGCGGCGGGTTGACCTTCATAATCGCAAAATACAGGGCGATCGCCACCAGCGCCTTTTCCCCGCCGGAGAGCGACTCCAGATGCGTGATGATTTTGCCAGGCGGCTGTACGGAGATATCGATGCCCGAATGTAAAATATCGTCCGGCGCACTCAGCGCCAGCTCGGCGGTGCCGCCCCCGAACAGTTCCCGGAACGTCTGCTTGAAATTTTCGTTGATCTGTCCGAAGCGTTCCACAAACAGGCCGCGCATCTGATGCGTCAGCTCGCCGATCAGCTTTTTGAGCTCGTCGCGGCTTTTCTCGACGTCTTCGATCTGGGCTTTCATAAACTCGTAGCGTTCGGAAACTTCCTTGTATTCCTCTACTGAGGCCACATTGACGGAGCCGAGCGCCTTGATCTTATTTTTCAGCTCGTTCAGGCGTTTCTGCGCCTGCGCCGGATTTTCTATTTTCGCGCCCGTTTCTTCCGCTTCCCGGCGTGTCAGTTCGTATTCTTCCCATAAGCGGCTGATTATTTCATCATACTCTTTCTGAAGGTTGGCCTTGCGTTCCTCCAGACGGGCAAGCTCATGGCCTATTTTTTCCTTTTCCGCCGATTTTTCATGCTCCTTCGCGCGCATTTCCACGGAGAGGCGTTCATATTCCATCCGTTTGGCGTTCAACACTTCGATTTGCCCGCCGCATTTTTTTGCGGCTTCCCGAAGGGCGGCGGCCTGCTCTTTCAGTTCCTCCACACGGACGGTCAGCGCGGCGCTGGCGGTTTGAACAGCATTGATCTCTTCGTTCAGCACTTCCGTACGGCCCTCGTGGTCCTGCTTCCTGCGTTCAATGTCCTCAATCCCCGCCCGCAGAGACTCGATGTCCTTCTGCGCCGAGAGACAGGCCATGCGGATTTCCTGCAGCTGCGCGGCCAGTTCGTCGCCGGCCTGGTTCAGCTCGGTCCGGCTGCCGCTGATCTTACTGAGCTCCGCCTGCAAAGCGGCCTGCTTTTCCGAAATCTCCTTTGAGCGGGCCTGTGCGGCCTGCTGCGCCTCTTTTTGAAGGCCGAGCCTTGCGCCGGCCGTTTTGTTTTCCTCGTTCAAAGCGTCGCAGTCGCGGGAGGCGGTGGCCAGGTCGGCAAGCGCGCGCCTGTGCTCGGAATCGATTTTCACTCGCTCTTCCTGCGCGGAGGAGAGCTCCGCCTTGGCTGCGGCAAGCTCCGCTTCACAGGAAGAAACCTCTTCCAAAGCGGTTTTCAGCGCCGCGGCGGCGGCTTCCGCTTTCTTCTGGAGCGTGGCGGCTTGTGCCCGGATGCGCTCGATTTCCGACGCGCGGCTGAGCAATCCGGAGTTTCTGGCGAGCGAACCGCCCGTGAGCGAACCGCCCGCGTTGACGACCTGCCCGTCCAGAGTAACAATGCGGAACCGGTAGTTGTAGCGCTTGGCGATCGCGACGGCGCTGTCCAGATCCTCCGCCACGGCAATGCGCCCTAAAAGGGAATTCAGTATCCCGTTATATTTTTCATCACAGCTGCACAGGCGGCCCGCGACGCCGACGAAGCCGGGGCAGTCATCAAGACCTTTTTCCTGCAGAACATTTCCCCGGATCGTAGTAAGGGGGAGAAAAGTCGCCCGGCCGGAATCGCGCTGTTTGAGCAAACGGATCGCGCTTTTCGCGTCCTGTTCATTGCCGACGACAATGTTCTGCATGGCCGCGCCTAATGCCGTTTCTATGGCGACGGCGTATTGGGAAGGCACTTTGATCAGTCGGGAAACGGGCCCGTGGATCCCGCCGACGATCCCCCGCCCGGCTTCCTTCATCACAATTTTGACACTGTGGGAGAAGCCTTCCAGATTGCGCTCCAACTCTTCCAGAAGGTGTGCCTTGCGCGCGTGCTCCTGTGCGTCCAGACGGAGCGTTTCGCTCTGCTGCTTAACCG
>UREO01000266.1 GCA_900546895.1 uncultured Oscillospiraceae bacterium | reverse complement strand
AAAAGCGGAAAGGCGGCCTGTATATGATGGATGTAGACAGAGTGGACAGCTATATGGCGCGGGTAGAGGAGTCCGAGACCAAAACCTTTCAGCCCGTCGGCGATAAACTGAAGGTCGGCGTCGACCTCGGCACCGCATACATCGTCCTCGTCGTTTTGGATGAGGATAACAATCCTGTCGCGTGTGAAAAAAAGGCGGCGCGCGTCCTGAGGGACGGCGTTGTCGTGGATTATCTCGGAGCGCAGCGCATCGTCAAGGAACTGAAAGCCAAGCTTGAGGAGCGCCTGGGCAGGGCGTTGACCCACTGCGCGATCGCTATGCCCGCGGGGACGCAGTCCAGCACCAAAACCCACATTTATGTGGCGGAGGGCGCGGGGCTGGAGGTAGTCAACGTGCTGGATGAGCCGACGGCGGCAAATTCCGTTTTTCAAATCAGCGACGGCGTTGTCGTGGATATCGGCGGCGGGACGACCGGGCTTGCCATTTTTAAGGACGGCAAGGTGGCCGAAATCGAGGACGAACCGACGGGGGGAACCCACCTGACGCTGGTTCTGGCGGGAAACATGAACATTTCCTTTGAAGAAGCCGAGCAAATCAAGCTGGATTACGCCCGCCACCGTGAAATTTTTCCGGTGATCAAGGCGGTTCTTGAAAAAATGGCGGCAATTGTAAAGAAATACATTAAAAAAGACGATACACAGGCAATCTATCTCTGTGGCGGAACCTGCTGCATGACGGATATTGAAAAGGTGTTTGAGAAGGAAACGGGAATTCAGACGATCAAACCCCATTATCCGTTCCTGATTACTCCGGCGGGTATCGCGATGAATTGCGAAAGCAGGTAGAAGATGGGAGGAGCGATGGAGATGCAGGGGGGGAACCATACGAAGCCCGGCCTTCTGATCTTGACGCAGAAGCACGACCACGGCACCGGATGCCACCGGATGCTGGAGAGCGGCCGGCTAACGGCCCGCTACCGGACGGAGTGTGCTCTAAAGGGCGAATACGGCTGTTTCGTGGACGAATTTTCGGCGGTCGTCCTTTTCAACCTGACGAACGATATGCTGGTGCGGATCGCCGGCGGAACGGAGGACACTCCGTACTCGAAAGCGGCGGTTCAGGCCATTTTGAAGGGGAAGACCGTCTTCGCGGTCGAGGAAGAAGTCGAGCTGTTCGATTATAAGAGGACAGCCCCGGCGGTTTACTACAACATGATGCTGGAGAAGGTCAATTTTCTGAAGGAATCCGGCGTGATCTTTTGCCCGCTGAGTCAGCTGGAGGACAGCGTGCTGGGCGAAACGACGGACGCGGCGCCCGCTGAGCCACCTGCCGTGCAGCTGTGTCCGCGGCGGAAACGGCCGGGTGGAACGGGACGGGAAATTGTGACGGCAAGGGATCTGGCCCTGCTGAACAACGACAGTATTCTTGTCATGCGGGTGGCGGCTGACAGTATCATTTCTTCCGAGGCCTGGGACTATGCCCGCGTAAACGGGATGCAGATCATCCGGGAATAACGAAAGCATGTCTGGAATGTTTTATTTAGGACGGTGATACCATGAATCTGACAGAAGCGATTAAGGACGCCGGCGTCGTCGGCGCGGGCGGCGCGGGCTTTCCCACTCATGTGAAGCTTTTGGCGAAAGCGGACTGTTTTATCATCAACGCCGCCGAGTGCGAGCCGCTGATCGAGACGGACAAATATATCTCCCGTACTTATCCCGACCGGATCGTCGAGGCCGCACAGGCCGTTTCCGCCCATCTGGGCGCAAAGCGGACGGTAATTGCCCTGAAAAGAAAATATACGGCGGAGATCGCCGCGCTCAGGAGCGCGATTGAAAAATCGGGAGCGCCGATCGAGCTGTTTGAAATGCCCGCTTTTTATCCCGCCGGAGACGAGCAGGTGATGGTGCGGCTGGTCTGCGGAAAATCCGTCCCGGAACGGGGGATTCCCCTCGATGTGGGAGCGGTCGTGGACAACGTGGGCACGATGCTCAATATTTACGACGCGCTGCAGGGCAGGCCGGTAACGGACAAATATCTGTCCGTCGTGGGGGAGGTCAGGGAGCCGGTTCTTCTCCATGTGCCGGTGGGGACTTTTGTAACCGAATGCATTGATCAAGCGCAGCCGACCGTTTCCGATTATGATATTATTTTGGGCGGACCCATGATGGGGAAGGTGTTTACGGACCCCGTCCGGATCAAAGAGCTGAGCGTTACCAAGACGACGGGAAATATCATCGTCCTGCCGAAGGATCATTATCTGATCCGCCGGGCGACCATGCCCCTCCACCGCATCCGGCTGCAGGCAAAAAGTGCGTGCGTCCAGTGCAGAATGTGCACGAGCCTTTGCCCCCGGAACCTGATTGGTCACAATATGAAGCCGCATCTTGTCATGCGCAGTCTGTTCCGCGAACCTTTTATCACCGATAGCGAGGAATATAAGAAAGCCTTCGGAACGGCGATGAACTGCTCGGAATGCGGCGTCTGCGAGATGTTTTCCTGCCCTATGGGGCTGTCTCCCCGGAAGGTGAATATTTATCTGAAGGGCCAGCTCAGGGAACGCGGCATCAAGGTGGAGCAGAACAGGAATCCCGTTCCCAGCGAGGCCGTCCGGTACGGGCAGGTGCCTACCGGCAGGCTGGCGGCCCGGCTGAATATCATGGACTATTACCGGCTTCATGCAAAGGAATGCTGTGAGCTTGCTCCGGAAAGGGTGTTCATTCCTTTCCAGCAGCATATCGGCAAACCGGCTGCTCCGGTCAAACAGGTCAATGACCGCGTCGCAAAGGGTGAGCTGCTGGCTGCGGCGGTGCAGGGCGGATTGTCCGCGAACATCCACGCGAGCATTGACGGTGTGATAGAAAAAATCGACGGGACCGGCGCGGTCATTCGTCGGAGCAGGGAGGAGTGAGCAGCATGAGCAAAGCAATCGGTATGATTGAATTTTCCAGTATTGCCAGAGGAATTGAAACAAGCGATTATATGATCAAGGCCGCGAACGTGGACCTGCTGAAAGCGTCCACCGTCTGCCCCGGCAAGTATATCGTGCTGATCGGCGGGATGACTGGGGATGTCAAGGTTTCTATGTCCGTGGGGGAGAAATACGCCGGAGAATATCTGGTGGATACCCTGCTGATCCCGAACATCCACTCCCAGCTGATTCCCGCGATCTGCCTGACGAACCAGGTGGAAAATCCAGGGGCGGTCGGTGTGCTGGAGTTCTATTCCATCGCATCGGCGGTAACGGCCGGGGATATGGCGGCAAAAGCGGCGAACGTTACGCTGGTCGAAATCAAGATCGGTTATTCCATCGGCGGAAAGGGCGTGGTCGTCCTTACCGGAGATGTGGGGGCCGTGCGCACCGCCGTGGAGGCTGCGACAAAGCAGTGTGAGCTTCTGGTGCAGACAGCGGTGATTCCGAAACCGTCTCCCAAGCTTTACGAAACGCTGCTCTAGGTTCCAGTTGCTTCGTTTTCTTTCCATTCCCGGTATAAACAGATACATCCTTTTTTTAATCTTTCAGGCTTGAATTCATATTTGTATCTCACGGAAAGAAGTCCGTACGAAAGCTTGACCACGCGCAAGGCTTGGCTGATCTGCAGTACGGGCTTCTTTTTTTGGTGAATCGTTTTTTATGCGTATTTGACATTCCGTTTACTTTCCGGGGATAAGGCGGGTATAATAAAAAGAAAAGCGTGCGCCGCTCCAGAGCGGCGCACGTACGGCAGAATGACTTTTCAGTTCCAATTGACAGAGAGGAGGACGGCAGATGCTGATAGGAACGGCACAGATTACGCTTTACGCGCCGTGGGTGCATTCGCTGAAGGAAAAACGCATGGTGGTAAACAGCCTTCTGACAAAGGTGCAGAATCAGTTCCATGTGTCCGCCGCCGAAATCGACTGTCAGGACGTTCATCAGACGATCATCGTCGGCATTGCCTGTGTGGCGGGAACCGCCGCGCTGGCGGACAGCGTGATCGATCATGCTGTGAATTTTATTGAAAGCAGCACAGAGGCGGAAATCACCGATGTGC
>UREO01000265.1 GCA_900546895.1 uncultured Oscillospiraceae bacterium | reverse complement strand
CATACAATCTGCATTTTGTAACGGGGCTTTTCGGTGCTCCAGACAGTTACCGATACTACTCCAATCTCATTCGCGGAATCGACGTGTCCGGCGTAATGATGATGGAGTATCCGGGCTTTCTCGCCGTCCTTACGGCGGCAAAGGATTCCTGCTCCCTGAACATGTCGCCGCAAACGCTTTCAGCCATCGTATGGCCGGAGAATTTATCACCGGCGATGCTTAACAGTTTCCTCTGTTTTGGGTTAAAAATCCATTGCTTTCTCTATTAGTATCGCCATCGGCTGAAATCTGATTGATTTGAAAGGAAAGTTGGGAGGATGATCATCCGAGTCTGAAGTTCTTGCTATATTTTTGTGTCGCAAAAAAAGAGGAGGAGTTATCAATGAAACACAAAATAGAATTGGCATTCCAAAAATTCGGCCATGTTATTGTTGACCCGATTTTGTACCTTGCCGTTGTCGGCATTGTTTTGGCAATCAGCACACTGTTTTCGCTGGGCAGCGGACTTGTCGCAAACATCGGCACTTTGCTGAGTGCCATGATGAACAGTGCCATTATTGGAAACCTTTCGGTTGTTCTGTGCGTCGGCCTGACGGCGGGCTTTGCAAAAAAGCAAAAGGCCAGCGCCGCCGTATTTGGCCTGATTTCCTATTTGATGTTCCTGTATGCAAACAATGCTTATCTGACTATGACCAAGCAACTGGTGGAAAGCGGCGCCGCGGGCATGGGACTTTTTGCCACCGGCCAAGCGAGTGTTTTGGGCGTTCAAGTTACTGACCTGAACGTATTCGGCGGCGTTATCATCGGCTGCCTAGCCGGCTGGATTTACAACAAGGCGATTGAAATCAAGGTCCCGGAGGTTCTGCGTATTTATGGCGGGCCGCGTCTCGCCCTGTTAATCATGATTCCGGTCATGATTGTATTCTCCATTTTCGCAACCATTGTCTGGCCTCCGGTTGCTTCCTTTATTAACGACGCGTCCAGCTTTATCAACACCTCCGGTGGTTTCGGCGTATTTCTCTTCGGCTTTTTAAACCGTGTTCTGATCCCGACAGGGCTTCACCACTTCCTTTGGATGCCGTTTGACTTTACGGCAATTGGCGGTACAGCCGTTTTGAACGGAAGCACCTACTACGGAGCAGCCAATATTTTCTATGCGGAAATGCCCCTGATCGCAAGCGGAAAAATTACCGCAATGGACAGCTCCGTTCGTTTTGCCGCGTTCGGCTTTGCCAAGGAATTCTGCACGCTCGGCGCGATTCTGGCAATGATCTACCGCTCCCGCCGTGAAAACAGAAAAGCGGTCGTTTCCATGCTGGTGCCCATTTATATTACCGCGTCTTTGGCCGGAATTACCGAAGCGCTTGACTTCATCATTCTTTTCTCTTCCCCATGGCTCTGGATTGCAAAGGGCGTTCTGACCGGTTTGTCTGAAATGTCGCTGTTTTTATTCGGCGTTCGCACTTACAATATTTATGGCTTTATTGAGCTGTTTACCATGAATCTTGCGCTTCCGGCCAGTGTGACAAAATTTCCCTTGTATCTGTTGATCGGTGTCATATTTGTCGGTTTGACCTTCGCCGTGTTTGCCTTTATGATTAAGAAATTCAACTTTATGACTCCCGGACGTGCGGAAAACTGGGGCGAAGAAACTGCTGCCGAAAGCAGCCCGGCGCTGGAATCCTTCGGCTCCGACATGGTGGAAAATATCATTCTCGGCCTTGGCGGAAAGGAAAACATCGTCTCCATGGGCTGCTGCATCACCCGCCTGCGCACACAGGTCAGGGATGCTTCTCTGATAGACGAAACGATTCTCAACAAGGTTCAGAATAAAGGAATTGTCAAGAACGACAAGGAAATTCAACTGGTTATCGGTATGAAAGTTCACGATGTGTACGACGCCGTACGGCCTGCCCTGCACATTGAGGATTAGTCCTCACAGGTGTTTGATATGAAATTACTGATGCAAAATCTGAATCAATGGTTTGGAAAGCTGCTGGCGATTTATAAAGAAAAAACGATTTGGGAAATGATTCTGCTGTCGGCTTTCATGCTGGTCGGTTTCTTCTGGCCTTTGGCCGGTCTTGTCGTATTTATTTTTGGGCAGATCTGCTGCAGGTATCAGAGCTACGGAAAGCTTGCAATACTTGGTGCCGTTCTGAATATTGTAATGTATCTGACTCAAATATTGCTCAGACTGGCTGCTCAGGCAGGCTGAAAAAGTATATGAAAATGCGCATTGGCGGGATTTACCCACAGTTCCGCGCAAAGTAATACCAGAATATCGACAAATTTCATTTCATTATATAGAAATCAAGAATTAGAGAGGATTATAAGATGAACAAAGAGTTAAAAATTGTCATTTGCGGGGGCGGAAGCACTTACACGGCTGGTATTGTGAAGAACCTTCTGGACGAGCGGGATCTTTCTATCCGTGAATTATGGCTGTACGACAATGATGAACAGCGCCAGAACGATGTGTCACTTCTCGTCAGAGAGGTTGTGAAAGAAAACCGCCCTGATCTGGTGCTCCGGGTGAGCGTAAAGCCGGAGGAAGCCTTTGACCACGCTGATTTTATCATGGCGCAGATGCGTGTCGGCAAGCTGCCGATGCGTGTTATGGACGAACAGATTTCGCTGAAGCATGGATGTGTCGGTCAGGAAACCTGCGGGGCCGGCGGAATGGCCTATGGCATGCGGACCATTTACCCCATGGTGGAATTGGTCGATTACTGTGAAAAATACGCTTCAAAGAATTACTGGATTGTAAATTATTCCAATCCGGCGGCAATTGTTGCCAAAGCGGTACATACGCTGCGTCCTCACGCCCGCATTCTCAATATCTGCGACATGCCTGTTGAGATTGAAGCGCGTATGGCGGAAATTTTGGAGTGCAGCCTGAGCGAATTGGAAGTTGACTACTTCGGTTTGAATCATTATGGGTGGTTCACGGCGGTGCGCTGCCGTGGTGTTGATGTGACGGCAAAGCTGAAGGAGCATGTCGGAAAATACGGTTACCTCACGCAGAAGAGCTACGAAAATCTGTTGGTTCAGGAGCCGGACTGGCGCCACACCTTCGACAACGCCAAAAATATTGCCAATCTTTTTCCGGACTACCTGCCGAATACCTACTGGCAGTACTATCTGCTTTCGGACTCTATCGTAAAATACACGGATATTCACAACACACGCGGAATGCAGGTCATTGCGGGCCGAGAAAAGCATGTGTTTACCGCGATCGACAAAATTAAAAAGGGCGAAGCGGTTGACCTGACGCAATTTTATGTGGGCGTCCACGGATTGTTTATTGTGGAAGTTGTAAAATCTCTGGCGTATGACTTGAAGAGCAGACAGCTTGTCATGGTTCCCAACAACGGTGTAATTGAAAACTTGCCGGACGACGCAATGGTAGAGGTCCCTGCTTATATTACCAACCGGGGCCCGGAGCCGGTACGCGTCGGACGGATTCCGCGTTTTTACAAGGGCCTGATTGAACAGCAGGACGCGTGTGAAGGCCTGCTCGTCGAGGCTGCCATTGAGCACTCTTATCAGAAAGCCCTGGAAGCTTTTACGATGAATCGCACCATTCCTTCGGCAACTGCTGCCAAAGACATTCTGGATGATATGATAGAGGCGAACAAAAAATTCTGGCCGGAATTAAAGTAATAAGGAGCCAGTGACTTCTAAAAATAAAATATGTAAATATTTTGGACAGGGCAGTGTATGAACATCTGCTCTGTCCTTTATGTCGCCCCGAGTTGTAATTCCGACAAAAGCCCGTTATGCAGGCTTCTGATCAGGTTCTCTCATGGGAACCAAATTTTTAAAAGATAGCTTAACCTCTAAACAAATAGCGTAAAAAGCGTGTTTCGACGAAATGGAATTCAAACGGCATCACAAATAGAATGATTACGTTGGATTTCGGTGCCCATACGCTTGGTCCCATATTTAACGGTTACGAATAATCATCCACCTTTAATGGGCAGGCACTACTTCATCTGTCATAATCCATACATCATTAACCCTTGAAAATCCCAATGTTTCCGTATGGTCAAGCTCATCAAAGAGTTTAAAATCAACAGTAACGTATTG
>UREO01000264.1 GCA_900546895.1 uncultured Oscillospiraceae bacterium | reverse complement strand
GGTACACACCCGTACCTGAAACGGTTTTTTCTGTTCTTGGCCCTCTTCACCTTTCTGGCGGCCCCTGTGGCTTTTTTGACCCCGCTGCAGGTCACGCGCAGCTTCGGCGAAGAGGTTTGGTACCTGACCGCGGTCGAAATCGCCTTTTCCCTCGGGATGATGCTGGGCGGACTCCTGATGGCCTGCTGGGGCGGTCTGAGAAACCGCGTACACACCATGGCGCTGTCCGGTTTTCTGATCGGCATCGGGGTGTTTCTGCTGGGAATTGTCACCGATTTTTGGGTCTATCTGGCGCTGATGGGGCTTGTCGGATTCGTCATGCCCATTTTTAACACGCCCTCCACCGTCCTGCTTCAGGAAAAGGTGGAGCCGGATTACCTTGGCCGCGTGTTCGGCGTACTGACCATGATTACCAGCATGAGCATGCCTTTGGGAATGCTTTTGTTCGGCCCCCTGTCCGACTGGATCAAAATCGAATGGATGCTGGTGGCGACCGGAATGCTGATTTTTGTGGAAGGACTGTTCCTGATTTTCAGCAAAAAGCTTGTGGAGGCCGGGCGGAATCCGGTCTGAACGGATGACAGGATTCCATTATAGGGCGCATATCCCGTTTGGGGATATGCGCTTTTCGCTGCCCGAAACGGGTAAAAAATGACTGATTTTTAAAAACTTTAACGCGTATAGATGAATATTATTACCAAAAAATGGAAGATCGCATTTGACAGGATTCATAATTTTGTGATATTATAGAAAACATAAGAAACAATCTATAAAAAAATTGAAGTTGTTTCTTGTCGGATTATGGGCAGAAAAGGAAGGCATTTATGATTGAATATAAAAATGTCAGTAAGTCTTATGGAAAACAAAAAGTTGTGAAAGATTTGAATTTAAAGATACCCGACGGTGAGTTTGTCGTGCTGATCGGCCCTTCCGGCTGTGGAAAAACGACAACGCTGAAAATGCTGAACCGCCTGATCGAAATGGACTCGGGCAGCATCAGCATCGACGGAAAGAATATTATGGAGATGAATCCCGAAAAGCTGCGCAGCCACATCGGGTACGTCATTCAGCAAATCGGGCTTTTCCCCAATATGACGGTGGAAGAGAACATCTGCGTGGTGCCGCGCCTGCTGAAATGGGACAAGGAAAAAAGCCGCAAAAGGGCGAAAGAGCTTCTGGAACTGGTCAATATGCCGTACGAAACCTATGCTCATAAATATCCGAATGAAATGAGCGGCGGCCAGCAGCAGAGAATCGGCGTGCTTCGCGCGCTGGCGGCGGAGCCGCCCCTCATCCTGATGGACGAGCCTTTCGGGGCGTTGGACCCGATTACGAGGGATTCCCTTCAGGACGAGGTCAAGTCCCTGCAGCAGCGCCTGGGAAAGACTGTCATTTTTGTTACGCACGACATGGACGAGGCGCTGAAAATGGCGGACACGGTCGTGTTTATGAGCGAGGGCCGGATTTTGCAGACGGATTCCCCCGAGGGGATTCTCCGCGCGCCGGCCAACGATACCGTGCGTGAATTTATGGGCAAGCATGTGCATAATTTCACGCAGAATCAGATGGCGTGCTCCGACCTGATGAAAACCAATGTGGCAAAGGTCACGCAGGATAAAAAGACGCTGGAGTGCGTCAATATTATGAGCCGCAGGGAAATCGACTCCCTCGTTGTGGTGGACCGGGAGGAACACTATATCGGCGTCCTGCTGATTGAAACCGTCAACGAGCGCGGCAAGGCGGGCGACACCATCAAGGACCTGATTACGGCGGACTTCCCGACCGTTACGCCGGACACCCCCGCGAAAACCGCTTTCGATATCATCAGCAGCCGGCGTGCGGAATATGTCATCGTGCTGACGGAGGATAAAAAAGTAGCCGGCATCATTACAAAAACCAGCATGTCAAAAGCTTTGGCAAGCGTTGTTTGGGGGGATGGGCAATGAGTGATTTCTTCCGTCTTTACGGGGATAAGCTGCTCCAGGCCATCGCGACCCATCTGATCTATGTCCTGATTTCCGTTTCCGTCGGATTTGTCATCGCCCTGTTTCTGGGAATCCTGCTTTCCAGAGTCCCGAAAATATCCAAATTTGTTCTGCCGATCCTTTCCGTGGTGCAGACGATCCCCGGCATCGTGTTTATCGGCATCCTGTTCCTGTATCTCGGGATGGTGCCCGCAACCGTGCTGGTCGCGCTCTCCATTTACGCAATCTTCCCGGTGCTGAAAAACACCTATACCGGCTTGATCGGCGTTTCGGAGCAATATAAGGAAGCGGCGAAGGGCTGCGGGATGTCTTCGCTGCAGTCGCTGCTGTGGGTGGAGCTCCCGCTGGCGCTTCCCGCCATCATCGGCGGGCTGCGGATGTCTACCATCTATATTGTAAGCTGGGCGGTGCTGGCCTCTATGATCGGCCTGGGCGGTCTGGGCGACTTCATCTATACCGGCGTCAGCACGAACAACAACACGCTGATTATCGCGGGCGCGATTCCGGCCGCCATCCTTGCGGTGGGGCTGGGGCTGCTAATCGATTATTTCCAGAAAAAGGCCGTGCCGAAAGGATTAAGGGGGGATGTCAAGTGAGTGCAACCATGATTTTTGAACATCTTTACATTGTTTTGCTTTCAGTGCTTTTCACCGTCGTCATCGGTCTGCCGCTCGGCGTGCTGGCCTATATGAAGAAGTCGGTGCGCTCCGTGGTTCTGTGGGCCGTGGATATTCTGCAGACCATCCCGGCGCTGGCGCTGCTTGGAATCATTATGGTTTTTCTGGGCGCGGGCAAACCGACGGTCATCATTGGTCTGGTGCTGTATTCCCTGCTGCCGGTCGTTCACAACACCTACATCGGCCTCAGCAATATTGAGCCCGCTATCAAAGAGGCCGCCGACGGCATGGGCATGAGCCGGACTTACCGGCTGCTTCATGTGGAAATCCCCATCGCCTTTCCGGTCATCTTTACGGGAATCCGGATCGCTACCGTCACCTCCATCGGCGTAGCCGTGTTTGCCACGTTCGTGGGCGGCGGCGGGCTCGGCTCCGTCATCTACCGCGGCATCCATATTCAGAACATGCAGCTGATCCTGTCCGGAACGCTGTCGCTGATGGTAATGGCCGTGCTGTTCGACGGCGCGATGGCCTATATTGAAAAACGGCTGTACCGCCACAGTACCGTAAAAAGCGGCGGACATTAATATACAATCCATAGAATAATCGTGTATTTTCATCGACTGTAAGATTCATCATAAAGAAAATAAGATTTATCATAAAGAAAAGAGGGAGAAAGTATGAAAAAAGTAATTGCTGTTATCATGAGCCTGATTCTGGCGCTTTCCGCCGCGGGGTGCGGCTCGGGCAAAAGCGGCGGGAATGAAATTGTCATTATGGACGGTCAGTTTTCCGAAATGAAGCTGATTCACCAGATGGTGAAAATGCTGGTGGAACAGGACACCGACGCCAAAGTCGTCATTAAGGACGAGATTTCCCCCGTCAACGGCTTCAACGAGCTGGTTAAGGGCAACTGCGACCTGATGAACAGCTACGACGGGACCTTGCTGACCACCTATCTGAAGCTGGACACAAAGGATATCCCCGAAGGGAAAACCCTGTACGATTTTGTCAACGAAACCGCGCTCAAAGAAAAGAAGGTCTATCTTCTGGATAAGCTCGGGATCAACAACACCTACGCGATCGCCGTTCCGCAGAAAATCGCGGACCAGTACAAGCTGGACACCGTCAGTGACCTTGTTCCGGTAGCCGACAAGCTGGTGTTCGGCGCGGAGCATGAGTTTTTCAGCGAAGAGGGCAGCATGAAGTTCAACCCGTTCGTTAAATTCTACGGGCTGAATTTCAAGGAAAGCAAGCAGCTCGACCTGGGGCTGAAGTACTCCGCGGTGGAAAACGGCAACATCGACGTGACTGAGGTTTACGCCACCGACGGCCTGAACAAAAAGGCCCAGCTGAAAGTGCTGAAAGACGACAGAAGCTTCTTCCCGGAGTACAACGGCGCGCTGCTCGTCCGCGAGGACCTGTTCGAGCGTTTCGAGAAAACGGCCCCCAACCTTAAAGAGACCCTGAACAAGCTCGGCGGAATCTTTGACAACGAGACCATGGTCAACC
>UREO01000263.1 GCA_900546895.1 uncultured Oscillospiraceae bacterium | reverse complement strand
TCTGAACAATATGGTGCAGGCCGGCCTGATTCGGCGGTCGGCCCCTGCGGAAAGAAGAAGGGCGGAGTCGGTGTCCATTACGGAAAAAGGCCGTGAATATCTGGAAAAATGGAAGCAGCTCTGTAAGGAAATCGAGGACGTGTCCCTGCAAGGGTTCACACAGGAAGAGCAGGAGCAGTTCCTGAATTACCTTTATCGCATGTACTGGAATCTGACAGGGAAAGAGATTGAATAAAGCCTGTTCGGCACTTGGAGGGGAATGAGTGTTAAACCGTTTTTTTATCTATTTTGACAAGTATCGCAGGCATCTGGCCGGCGGGGTCGTCTGCGTCGCTCTGGAAGCGATGTTCGAGCTTGTCATTCCATTGATTATGGCCGATATCATCGACGTGGGCGTCGCCAACCGCGATACAAACTATATTCTGCGAAAAAGCCTTGCCATGGTTGCCTGTGCGCTGATTTCGCTGCTTCTGGGGGCGATTTACGCGCGTCTGGCGGCCAGAGCGGGTCAGGGCTTCGGCGCGGAGCTGAGAAAAGCGGAATACCGCAAAATACAGGGCTTTTCCTTTTCCAATATGGATCATTTCAGCACCCCGTCGCTGATTACCCGTCTCACCAGCGATATCACGATTCTGCAGAACGCAATCTGCAACGGAATCCGGCCGATGGTTCGCGGTCCGGTCATGATGGTGATGGCGCTGGCGATGTCGATCAAAATGAGCGCGAAGCTGGCGGTGGTTTTCCTGACAGCAATTCCCGTGCTGGCCGTTTGCCTGATTCTGATTCTCCGCAAGCTTCGCCCGATGTACGGAAAAATGCAGAAGGCGCTGGATCGGGTGAACTCCATTGTGCAGGAGAATCTGGTGGCGATCCGTACGGTGAAATCCTATGTGAAGGGCGACAGCGAGTGCCTGAAATTCAGAGCGGTCAACGAAACGTTCCGGTCTTCTTCGGAAACGGCTTTCCGCTACGCGGCGCTGAATATGCCCTGCTTTCAGTTTGTTATGTATTCCACCATCCTGTGCATTCTCTGGTTCGGGGGGAACTTTATCCACACGGGTACCATGCGGGTGGGGCAGCTGACCGGATTTTTAAGCTATGTTCTGCAGATTCTGAATTCTCTGATGATGATTTCCAACGTGTTCCTGATGCTCAGCCGGTCCATGACCTCCGCTTACCGTATTGCGGAGGTGCTGGACGAGCCGGTGGGAATCGCCGACGGCACGGGCAGCGGGACGGTGGAGCAGGGAAGCGTCGATTTTGAGCATGTCTGCTTCAAATATCGGGAGACGGCCAAAGAATATGTGCTGTCCGACATCAGCCTGCATATCGGCGCCGGTCAGACGGTGGGCATTATCGGCGGCACGGGCTCCGCGAAATCCTCGCTGGTACAGCTGATCCCTCGGCTTTACGACGTTACTTCCGGCAGCCTGAAAATAGACGGCCGCGACGTCAAGGAGTACCCGCTTGCGCATCTGCGCGACGCCGTGGGCATGGTGCTGCAGAAAAATACCCTTTTCAGCGGAACCATCCGCGAAAATCTGAAGTGGGGAAACGAAAACGCCACTGATGAGGAGCTGGACTGGGCGTGCCGGATCGCCTGCGCGGACGAATTTCTGTCCCGGATGCCGGAAGGCTACGACACAGACCTCGGGCAGGGCGGCGTGAATGTTTCCGGGGGGCAGAAGCAGCGGCTCTGCATTGCCCGCGCGCTGCTGAAACGTCCCAGAGTACTGATCTTTGACGATTCCACCAGCGCGGTGGACACCGCCACCGAGGCGAAAATCCGCAGAAGGCTGGCGGAGGATCTGAAGGATACGACCAAGATCATGATTACCCAGCGCATCAGCTCGATTGAAAACGCGGATCTGATCGTGGTGCTGGAGGACGGGAAAATCAACGAGGCGGGCACCCATGAAAGCCTGCTGGCACACAATCCGATTTATCGCGATATCTATGAATTTCAGCAAAAGGGGGCCACGGCGTAATGGCGAGAACAACGCTGCATGAAAAGCCCAAGGATATCCGGAAAACGCTGAAATTCCTCTGGCGCTATCTGAAAAAGCACGGAAACGCTCTGCTGCTGATTACCGTTATGGTGGCCGTCAGCGCCGGGGCGAACGTTTTCGGCACCTATCTGCTGAAACCGGCCGTCAACGACTATATTATCCCCGGGGACATCCGGGGACTTATGAAAATCCTGATTTTTATGGCCGCCGTTTATTTCGCCGGCGTAGCCGCCTCCTACGGATATTCCCAGCTGATGGTGAGAATTGCGCAGAAGATCGTGCAGGAAATCCGCGACGACCTTTTTCATAAGGTGCAGACGCTGCCTCTGAGCTTTTTCGACGCAAAAACGCACGGCGAACTGATGAGCCGGTTTACCAACGATATCGACACTATTGCCGAGGCTCTGAACAACAGCTTTACCGTGCTGATCAACAGCTTTATTATTATTGTCGGTACGTTTACGGTGCTGATTATCCTGAATGCCGAGCTGTCGGCAATCGTGCTTCTGTCCTTCCTCGGCATGTTCCTGTTTCTGCGGTACAGCGGAAAGAAAAGTCATGCGTATTTTTCCTATCAGCAGAAGTTTATGGGCAGGCTGAACGGTTTTATGGAGGAGATGGTGGAGGGGCAGAAGGTCGTCAAGGTTTTCAATCACGAGGACAGGGACTTTCAAGAATTCTGCGACCGCAACAATAAGCTGCTGGATGCGGCTACGGGCGCGCTGACTTATTCGGGGCTTCTGATTCCGGTGGTGGTCAGCATTTCCTATTTCAACTATGCGTTGTCCGCCTGTATCGGCGCGTTCTTTGCCATTGCGGGCAGAATCGATCTGGGAAGCCTTGCTTCCTATCTTGTTTATGTCCGTCAGACGGCGATGCCCGTCAACCAGTTCTCCCAGCAGCTCAACTTTATTCTGGCCGCCCTGTCCGGTGCGGAGCGGATTTTTGAAGTCATGCAGGAAACGCCGGAAACAGACGACGGAACCGTAACCCTTGTGCATGTCGCGGTGGGGGAAAACGGCGAGCTGAAGGAATGCGGGGAGCGCACGGGCCGGTGGGCCTGGCACGTGCCGGATGCGGACGGAACCGCCCGGCTGGTGCCCCTTTTGGGCGACGTCCGTTTTCACGACGTGGTGTTCGGCTACGTTCCCGGCCGCCCCGTCTTGAAGGGAATCAACCTTTACGCGAAACCGGGCCAGAAAATTGCTTTCGTTGGCTCGACCGGCGCGGGCAAGACGACCATTGCCAACATGATCAACCGTTTTTACGACGTTACCTCCGGCAGCATTACCTACGACGGGATTGACGTCCGGAATATCAAAAAGGACGACCTGCGTCATTCGCTCGCCGTCGTTTTGCAGGACACCCATCTGTTTACGGGCACGATCGCCGACAATATCCGTTACGGAAATCCGGACGCGGACAGGGAGCAGGTGATTCAGGCTGCCAAGCTGGCGAACGCGGATTCCTTTATCCAAAGGCTTCCGGACGGCTACGACACCATGCTTTCCGGCGACGGCGGAAACCTGAGCCAGGGGCAGCGTCAGCTGCTTGCCATCGCGCGCGCCGCGGTCTCCGACCCGCCGGTGCTGATTTTGGACGAGGCGACCAGCTCCGTGGACGCCCATACGGAAAAGCTGATTGAAACCGGAATGGATCACCTGATGGAAAACCGGACGGTTTTTGTCATTGCCCACCGGCTTTCCACCGTGCGGAACGCCAAGGCCATCATTGTGCTGGAAAACGGCGAAATTCTCGAGCGCGGCAGCCACGAGGAGCTGATTGCCCAGAAGGGGCGGTATTATCAATTGTACACCGGTCAGTTTGAATTGTCCTGAAATGTTTCAATTTCCGTCAGGCTTTCGGCTGTTTTCATAGACCGGCATATCCTCCAAATCGTTGCGTAAATGCGAAAGAGCCCTGCTTGCGTGAGTGTACGAAAGCAGGGCTCTTTTGGTATTTCCGGGCTCTTGAAAAATTTTGGGGGAAAGAATAGAATTTAAGAAAAGACACGGCTGAGGCCGCGGAAAGGAGACGTCATGGAATTTTTGATTGTTCAGGGAGATATTACAAAACAAACGGCAGATGCGATTGTAAACCTGTCTCTTATACACATCTCCGAGCCCACGAGACATGCGCAGAT
>UREO01000262.1 GCA_900546895.1 uncultured Oscillospiraceae bacterium | reverse complement strand
ATCGAAGCCGCTTTTCTGCGGCTCGGCGCCGAAGAACTGAAACGTACTTCCCTTCCACATGGAATAAGTCACCTGATAGCCCAGCTTCTCAAAGGCGCCGACCTGACCCTCGATTTTATTTTTCACACCCAGATACAGCGGTGCATCCTCCTGAAAAGTAAGATACATCAGTTTCATTGACTGATCTCCTTATAAAAGTTCCGGTAGTTTTTCTGCGCATTGAATTTTTCGGCCCATATTTTGCGCGCATTCCGGCACAGGCAATCATAGTCCTCATCCGGCAGTTCCTTTAGTCTCTTCAGCCTGGACAGCAGCTCTTCCGGCGAAAAATCCGACGGCAGCAAGTAGCCGTTTTCCCCGTCGTACACCGCTTCCCGGGTGCCGCCGACATCCGTGGCGATCACGGGAACGCCGAAGGAGCAGATTTCCATAATGGAAACCGGAATGCCTTCGCTGGCGCTTACATTGACAAAGGCGGAAAGGTCATGGGAACGGTAATACTCCATAATGGCGGCGTTGTCCATCTGCCCCTTCCATTCCGTACGGACACAGTCCGGCAGCTTCGACGCCATTCCCTCGACTTCCCCGCGCAACGGCCCGGAACCGATATGCGTCCAAAGAATCGGAAAATCCGCTTTTTCCAACGCCTGTACGATCAGATGCAGACGCTTGACCGGGGCTATGAAAGAGCAGGATACGATATGCAGACCGTTTTCTTTGGTACCGCGTTTTTCGCCGTGGTCGGCCGTCCCCAGAAAAGCTGGCGCTATTTTTTTCGCGTACCGGGGATACCCTTTTTGAAGGTACTCCGCGCCGGAAGCGGAGCAGGGCAGCACTCTGTCGATCCGGTCCAGCAAAAACTCCCTCATCGGCAGGTAATTCATTTTCGCAAATTCACTGTAAAGGTCAAAGCGGTGGGCGCGGGAAATCTGTTTCACCTTTTTGCCCCGCCGCTTCAACTCCTGCGCAAGCAGCGCCCCCGCGGCCGCGGCGTCAAACAGCCAGTAGCTGTAGATGGTGACTTCATCGGCAGAGGCAAGCTCCGGAATCTGTGCCAGCGCCGTATAAATCTCGTAGGCGCGCTTCATAAAGAAGAGCATTTCATGCGCCCTTTGTGAGGTAAATGTCCCGGATTTCATCATTCGGAGCAGCTCGGCCCGTACAAAAGGCTTAAGCACTAGTCCGGCGTAGGCCGACTTACCGCCCGGAACCGTTTTAAGCGGAACACAGGAGATAAAATCGGGCAGCTTCTTTGTAACGGCGGAATTCGGTTTCAGATTACAGGGACAGATCAGTACCCGGTCGTATCCGCTGATATAATTGACCTCGTTGAGCAAAAACTCTTCCCCGTTGTCGTACGGAAACGAGGTGGTAAGCAGCAAAAGCAGCTTCATGGCTGTTCCTCCCATGTCAACCATCCGCCCCGGGCATGGGAAAGCGAGCGCGCGTGCGTTCCTTTCGCAATCAGAAGCGCTGCAAGGTAGATTCCCACAAAGAAGCAGATATAGGTGATGTTAAAAACCTCGGTAACCCACAGAAACGCAAAGTTGCGCGGAAGATAAACGAAGTTTTTCAGAGCGAGCAGCCCGAAGGCAACGGTCACCCAGGAGTGAGTCAGCAAGGAAGAGAAAAAGCGGAAGACGATGCCGACCATCGCGCTGACCAAAATGACCCCTAAAATGCCGTATGCGACATAGGCCTCTGCCACATAGGAGGTGCCGAAGCCGCCCCCGCTCAGGTAACGGTCCGGATCGACCATAAAGGTCAGGGCATGTCCAAAATTATGGGTGGTGCGGACAAATTCCGTATTCTGCACCTCGATGATCGGGGTCAGGCCAAACAGGGTTTTCGTAACAATATTATTATGGACGAACAGTTCAAACGGATAGAATAAATACCAGTAGGCTGTGGAAGGGTTGAACAGGTCGATATGGTTGACCGTCTGGACAACGACGCGAAAGCTTGCCCCCTGGGAATCGACAAAGCTGACGAGCATTTCTCCCAATCCCCTGTCCGTGTTCAGACCCGCGCGAATCAGCGCCAGAAGCTGAAGCAGGTACACAGCGGCAATTCCGAACACACCCCCGTAAGCAACCGTCCTTTTTTTTAAAACCCTTTTCTCTTTTTCCAGCATCGAATCCCGCAGGACAAAATAGGCGATCAGCATCAGCGCTTCCGTTACAATTGTATTTCTCCGTCCTGTCAAAAGGGATGCAAGCATATAAGCCCCGTAGACGACAAGCGGCAGCTTCATCTGATTTTTGCCGGGCAGAGTAGCGAGAAAAACCGCAAACGCCGGGACAAAAAACATGGAAAGACGGCTGATGACGGAAGGAACGCTGGCCGCATTGGTGTAAGAGCTAAGGTATCCGTTTCTTAATACCGTCAGACCCGAAGTGAACAGGATATAAAAGAACGGAATGGAGCTGATGTACAGCACAACCGTGCTGATCCGGCGGATAATGGGATTCAGGTCGTTTTGGGCGGCGGCATGGATTCCTTTTGTCCGTATAACGGATTCCCTGCGGTAAAAAAAAGGTCCCACGGCACGGTAAACCGCGTAAACGCAAAACAGCGACAGCGCGACAATCTGTAGGGACTGAAACAGCTTCGGAAAATCATCCGCTTCCAAAAGGATCAGCAGCTTATGGTGATAACCGAACCAGGAAGTATACACACGCCCCAAAAGAAGGATGTTGTAAGCTCCCACAAAGATCAATAACGCAAAATCGCGCCTGATATTGACAATCAGGCTGCTGATAATCGCAATATTCATCATAATAATTGCAAAAAACAGGACATCGACCGCCGTTTCCACCCTACCGAAAACGTTCATCAGGTTGGCGGCGAACACCAATAATATCGTAATTCCAAAAAGGACGGTATCTCTCAAAAAATCGAATGTTTTTATTTTTAGCATCGGCACACTTCCCAAACATATTATTTGGTTATTATAACATGAATCTCATGTTTTTACCAATTTAATTTGCTTTGCGGCTGTCTGTAAATGCAGCATCGGGGGTAACGTAAACGGTTTTATAGTTTACATAAATGACCATACCGGGTTTTGCGCCCTGCGGCTTGCTGACATTGCGCACCTCCGTATAATCCACGGGAACCTTGGTGGACTCCTTTCCCCTGCTGTGGAAAGCCGCCAGCATAGCCGCTTCGTAAATCGCGGTTTCCGTCGCCGCGCGCCCCTGCGTCATAAGAATGGTGTGGGAGCCGGGAATGCTTTTCGTATGGAGCCAGATGTCGTTGTTATTGGCCTGCTTCATCGTCAGATGGTCGTTCTGACGGTTATTGCGTCCCACCAGAATTGGAAAACCGTCCGAGGAAACAAATTCGATGGGCCCCATAGCCGCGGGCTGCTTCTGGCGGCCTTTCGGCGCGCGGATATAGCCCTGTTCGATCAGCTCGGCGCGGATTTCGGACAGGTCGCGTTCCGTTGCCGCCCGGCTGAGTTCCTCAAACACGGTATCGATATAGCTGAGCTCCTGCCCGGCCTGCTGAAGCTGAGCGGTCAGCTTCTCCTCGGCGGTACGCGCTTTGCGGTATTCTTTATAATATTTCTGCGCGTTCTGAGAAGCGGAAAGCGCGGGATTCAGCTTGACCTTGACCAGAGGCATCGATTCCTCGTAAAAATTCTGCAGCTCAACTATCGCCGAGCCTTTCGGAATATTGTACAGATTGGCGTTGATCAGGTCGCCGCAGATTCTCAGGTCGTCGCGCTCCGCGCAGTGCGCAAGCTCCGCCCGCTGCAGGTTCATCTTCCGGCTGAGACGGTCGGAGGTGGTAGTCAGAACGCGCAGTAAATCCTGCGAACGCACCCGCATGCGGTCAATCCGGTCGCGCTCGTCGTAAAACGCGTCCAGAAGGGTGGAAAAATCACCGTACGGTTTCACAACCGCAGTCAGTCCGTACTGCTCAATATTCATAAAAGAAAAGTCTATCGGCTTTTGGACGGGACTTACCACCATGTGCGGCGTTCCGTCTACATTTTTGACCGTATCCGCCATTCTGCCCAAAAAGAAAGCAAGCCGTTCCCAATGCTGAGCGGACATCGATTTCGTGCTGATGTCGCTCCCATGGCCGGTCAGATGTTCCAGCTCGCGGCAGACGATCGGAGAAACTCCCTGCAGCGTATTTAAAAC
>UREO01000261.1 GCA_900546895.1 uncultured Oscillospiraceae bacterium | reverse complement strand
GTCCGCGCCCGCCTTTTCGTATTCCTGCGCGATTTCAAGATAAGGAAAATCCCGGGAAAGGACTCCTTTGGAAGGGGACGCCTTCTTGATCTCGCAGATAAAAGACAGCTTTGGACCCTTCAAAGCATTTTCAAACCGGAAATCGCCTTTGGGCAGGCGGAGGGCCCGTTCCTTGATTTCCTCCGTGCCGACTGTTTCTTTGGCCCTTTGCACCCGCTGTTTCGCATAGGCCGCAAGTTCGTCTAAAATCAATTCCCCTTCGCCTCCCTGTTGGATTCCCGGATAAATTCGTCCAGCTTTGCCTTCGCTTTCTTGCTGTCGATCAGCTCGGCGACCAGCCGGGCGCCGTCCTGCAGCGTTTTCGCCTTTCCGGCAAGGTACAGCCCGGCCCCGGCGTTTAAAAGGACCGCTTCGCGCTTCGCACCCTTTTTCCCATTTAGAATATCGAGGGTAATGCGCGCGTTTTCCTCCGGCGTTCCCCCCGTCAGCTCCGCTTTTGCGCAGGATTGGAACCCAAAGTCTTCCGGCGTAATCGTGTATTTTTTAAAGTGGCCGTCCTGAAATTCACAGATATCCGTGGGAGAGGACATAGAGATTTCATCCAGCTTATCCCGCCCGTAAACCACCATGCCCCGCTTGACCCCAAGATTCGAGAGCACCCGGGCGAGCGGCTCGACCAGCGCCCCAGAGTAAACGCCCAGCAGCTGCAGGTTGGCCGATGCCGGATTGGTCAGCGGGCCGAGAATATTGAAAATGGTGCGCACACCCATCTCTTTCCGGACCGGGCCGACGTATTTCATGGACGCATGATAGCTTTGCGCAAAGAAAAAGCAAATTCCGATCGTATTGAGCAGTTCCTCGCATTTTTCCGGAGTAAGGCTGATTTTTACGCCCAAAGCCTCCAGGCAGTCTGCGGCGCCGCTTTGGGAGGAGGCCGCGCGGTTGCCGTGTTTGGCCACCTTCACCCCCGAAGAGGCGGCAACGATAGAGGCGGTGGTCGATATATTGAAGGAGTTTGCGCCGTCCCCGCCCGTCCCGACGATTTCCAAAAGGTCGGAATCACAAACGACAGGCGTGGCGTGGGCGCGCATTCCGGCGGCGCAGGCGGTAATTTCCTCGATGGTCTCCCCCTTTGCGGACAGGGACGCGAGAAAAGCCGCCGTCTGCACCTGGGACGTATTTCCCCCCATGATTTCATCCATTACGGCAACGGCTTCGTCATAGGTCAGATTTTCTCTTTCAATCAGTTTTGCGGTTGCTTCCTTAATCATTGGTCAGACTCCTTTCACAAGTGAAGAAAATTTTGGATGATTTGAGCGCCGTCCGGCGTCAGAATGGATTCGGGATGAAACTGTACGCCGAATATGGGGTATTCCCGGTGCATGACCCCCATCACCTCGCCGTCGTCCGTTTCGGCCGTAATCCGCAGGCACTCCGGAAGGGTGTCACGAACCGCCGCGAGGGAGTGATACCGCGCCGCCTGAATCCGACTAGGAAGCCCCCTGAAAATCGGACAGCCGCCGTCAAGGGATACCTCGGACGCCTTGCCGTGCATCAGCCTCTTTGCGTGGGAAACGGCCGCTCCAAACGCCTCACAGATGGCCTGATGGCCGAGGCATACGCCCAGAAGCGGAATTTCTTTTCCCAGTTCTGCTGCGGCGGCGGTGCAGATGCCCGCGTCCTTGGGATAGCCGGGTCCCGGCGACAAAATCATGTGGGAGGGATATAAATTTCTTACTTCTTCAACGGTCATTTCGTCGTTCCGGATCACTCGGATCTCCGGATTGACCGTCCCGACAAGCTGATAAAGATTATAGGTAAAGCTGTCGTAGTTATCGATCAGCAAGATCATCCGTCATCCCTCCCTGTGCGATTTCCAGCGCCTTTACGACGGCTCTGGCTTTATTGATGCATTCCTGATACTCGTTTTCCGGCACACTGTCGGCCACAATCCCCGCGCCCGAACGGACGAACACCCGGCCGTTTTTCTGAAAGGCGAGCCGGATCGCGATGCAGGTGTCCAGATTCCCGGAAAAACCGAGATACCCGATGGCCCCGCCGTAAATGCCCCGCTTGTTGTTTTCAAGCTCATGGATGATCTGGCAGGCGCGGATTTTGGGAGCCCCGGAAAGAGTCCCGGCCGGGAGCACGGCCTCCACCGCGTCCACGGCGTCCCGGTCGGGCCGGATTTTTCCGGACACGGCGGACCCGATATGCATCACATGCGAGAAGCGCTCAATGCTCTTGTATTTTTCCACCCGCACGCTGCCAAAGCTGCTGATTTTTCCAATATCGTTTCGCCCCAGATCGACCAGCATATTGTGCTCGGCGCATTCCTTCTCGTCGGCCAGAAGCTCCTCCTCCAGCCGTTTGTTTTCTTCCTCCGTTGCGCCGCGCGGCCGGGTCCCTGCCAGAGGGAAGGTTTTCAGCACACCGTTTTCCAGCTTGACAAGGGTTTCGGGAGAAGCCCCGGCGATCTCGATATCGTCGCTCGAAAAATAAAATAGATAGGGGGAGGGATTAATGGTCCGTAAAACACGGTAGGTATTCAAAAGGCTTCCCTCAAAATCCGCGTCCAGCCGGTTGGACAGTACTACCTGAAAAAGGTCTCCCTCACGAATATAGTCCTTCGCCTTTTCAACCATTGCGCAGTATTCCTCCCGGCTGAACAGCTCCCGGACCGGCGACGTCATTCTGCCCGGGATTTCGTTTTGGCAGGCGCCGTGAAGGATGAGCTCCCTTAAATTTTTCAGCTCCATCCCGGCCCGCTCGTATTCCCGGTCGATATCGTCACACCGGACATTGACGATCAAAATAATTTTCTGCCGGAAATTATCAAAGGCAATCACCTTGTCGAAAAGCATAAGATCGACGTCCCTGAAGCCTTCCTCGTCCTTTGCGTCCAGCCGGAGAGAGGGCTCCGCATACTTGATGTAATCGTAAGAAAAGTAGCCGACCAATCCGCCGGTGAAGGGCGGAAGATTTTCAAAGCGCGGGCTTTTGTTGTCCGCAAGCACCTGCCGGATCATCTCTTTGGGGTGTTTCACATCCATCGTTACGGAGGAACCTGCCCGGATGGCGAGCTTTCCTCCGGTGCAGGAAAGCTCCATGACCGGATCAAACCCCAAAAACGTATACCTGCCCCATTTCCGGCTCTTCTCCACCGACTCGAGCAAATAGCAGTGACTGCTGACATTCTTGAGCTTTCGCAGAACCTCGATCGGGGTGATAACGTCGCTGTAAATTTCACAGCTGACAGGGAGGATTTTGTATTCTCCCGTTTTTGCGATTGTTTTTGCCTGTGTAAGGCTGGGAACCGTCATTTTCTGATCACGCCTTTCTTCTTAAAATCGAAAATTCCGATCAGAGACGACAAAAAAGCCCGTCCCTGACAATTCTGTCAAGGACGAGCTTAAAACTCGCGGTGCCACCCTGATTCACGGTATCACAAACCGTGCGCTTAGCGGGATACCAACATATCCCCGGCAACTAACGTATGCCAACACGTCGCAGAATACTTGGCTTTCGCCTTTGACTGCGCCCTCTGCGGTCCATTTGATAATCTGTTTTCTGCCCGATTCTCAGCATCGCGGGCTCTCTGTAAGAGCATGACTACCGTTATCTCCACATCAACGGTTTTTATTTAATTTTATTGAGAGTACCACAAATCCCGATTCCTGTCAACCTTTTTTTACAGAAATCAAACGCCGGAAACAAATTCTTATGTAGGCGCCGACGATCACCGTATCGACCGCAAAAAGGCGGACACCCGAAAATGGTGCCCACCTTTTTAACCTGTGTTTCGCGCGAAGGAGTCCCTAATGGATAAGCAAATAACCTGCTTTGGTGATTGCCTGCCGAATTTCCGCCAAATGACCGCTGTCCTTTGTCTCCATTCTGATGCTCAAAGTACAGGCGTCCACGCTGATATCCTCCCGGCTGCGGTCGTGGTGGATGCTGACCACGTTTGCGCCTAGGTCGGCGATAATGGCGGTCACCTCCTTGATCTGTCCGGGTCTGTCCGCCGTTTTCAGGACCAGCTCGCCCAGACGTCCCGCCTTCTGAAGACCGCGGTTGATAACCTTGGAAAGGATGGTAACATCTATATTTCCTCCCGAAAGCAGGCAAACCGCTTTTTTCCCTTTAATATCAATCTTGTTGAACATAGCC
>UREO01000260.1 GCA_900546895.1 uncultured Oscillospiraceae bacterium | reverse complement strand
ACGCCACGGTAATAACGCCCATACCGGCTTTTTCAAAGATCGCATCGTCCAGAGGTTTTGCATATCGGCCGTCCATGGCGCCCGGGTAAAAGATCGTGATGTGCTGTCCCATATTGTCCTGGATCAGATAGCACACCGACGTCGTTTCGCCCTCCACCATGGAAATCCCCTCCGTCGGGACGCCGCCGTCCTGAAGAAACGCCTCAAACCCGATTTTCCGGTAGTCCTCGCCCACACGCAGAACCGGCATCGCTTTCATTCCAAGCCGGCACAGTGCGTATGCGATGTTGACGGAACAGCCCCCATAATAGATTTCCGAATTGGTTTTATTTTCAATCAAAGAAGTAAAACCGACGGATGCGGGTGTTTTTATTTTCAGCATGTGGTCCATACTGACATATCCGCTCGTAATCAAGTCGTACTTTTTCATTACCATTCTCCGTTATCCAGTTTTTCAAAAAATGTATTCATATCCGTAACCGTTCCCAAATATTTTTGGATATCCGTAAGATGCACTTCATTGACCGTCTCCGAATTCGTCGCCACGCATTCACGGATCACGATCGGATGATAATTCAGGTAAAAGGCGTCGGTTACGGTGGCACGGATACAGCAGTTGGTTTTGGTCCCTACGATCACGGTGTTTTTAATATGGTTCTCACGAAGCACAAGGTCGAGGTCCGTACCGAAAAATCCGCTGTAGCGGCGTTTGCGGATCACATAATCTTTTTCCTCATCCACTTTGAGCATCGGGTCGATTTCAATTCCACTGGTACCCTCCAGACAGTTCGGCCGCATGGAAGCGGCTTTTTCGTCCGGCTTCCCCACCCGGTTGCAGTGCTGCAGAAAGATGATCAGCTTGCCCTTTTCGCGGCATTTTTCCAGAGCCTGCGCAATCTTCGGAAGGATGACGCGGTTCTGCGGATAATACACAAGTCCGTCGGGGTCCGTGAAATCCTTTACCATATCCACGATAATCAGAGCGGTTTCATTCATTCTTAAAACCTCTTATCTTGTTGTTCTTGCGTTTGACGATGGAAACCGCCGTCAGCACGCAGACCATAATGACATACGGAACCACGTCGAACAGTCCCGCGGCCGGACCGGCATAAATGCTGAGGTTCACGGACAGCGCACGCGCCAGACCAAACAGGATGGCGTAAAGCGACGACATGGTCGGGGACCCCTGTCCGCAGTAGATAGCGGCGATTGCGATGAATCCGCGGCCCGCAGTCATGTCATTGGTAAACAGCCCCAGCCGTTCCGTGGAAAGATTCGCGCCCGCAAGGCCACAGCACAATGCCCCGATCAGAACCGCGGCATATTTGTAGAAGTCGGTCTTTAGGCCGATGCTTTTTGCGGCGTCCTCGTTTTCTCCCACCACGCGGACATAAATGCCGAACCGCGTTTTATACATCAGAAGCCACATGATAAAAATCCCGATAAAGCTGATATAGGTGATCAGCGGATGACCGCTGAGAATCCTGCCGAGCAGGGGAATGTTCTCAATCACGGGAATATGGATCTGGAAATCCGCCACATTGAGAAAGCTCAGCGTAATATTGGAGGTATCCATCGTCACCAGAACAAACCGGGCGATCGCGGAGGTCAACAGATTGATCGCCAGACCGACGATAATAACATTGCCCTTGAAGGTAACGCCCATCAGGGAAAAAATCAGCCCAAAAATCAGCGCCGATACCATGGAAAGAAGGATGCCCAGCGCGACGTTATGCGTAAGAAACGCGCAGAGAGTCGAAGTAAACGCTCCGATCAGCATCATTCCTTCCAGCGCAATGTTCAGCACATTGGCCTTGTAGGCAAATATGCCGCCCAGGACACACAGGACAATCGGGGCACTGTGATAAACGGTATCGTATAAAATGTTGCCTAAAATATCCATCCTTATGCCTCCTTGGCGGCGGCTGTCTCAGCCTTGCCGGTTTTCTTGCCTAACAATTTTTTCCGGATGTCGGTATGCTCGTCCACAAACTTGACCGCAAGGAAAAGGATAATCAGGCCCTGAATAACCGAAACGATTTCCTTTGGAACAGTGGAATACAGATTGATATGGTCCGCACCGGTTTTCAGCGCGGCGTAGAAAACAGCCGCAATCAGGACTCCCGTCGGGGAATGACCGCCCAACAGCGCGATCAGCATTCCGTCCCAGCCAAGACCGGGATTTCCCGAAAAGCTCAGGGTGTACTTAAACTGCTCGCTCATCATATAGCCCGAACCGGCCAGCCCGGAAAGCGCGCCGCTGATAATCATCAGGATCATGATTTTTCGGTGGACCTTCATTCCGGCCGCCTCCGCGAACTCCGGATTTTTCCCGATCGCCGTCACTTCATACCCCAGTCTGGATTTGTTCATAACAAAATACATGACCAGAAACGCAGCGACCGCAATAAAGAAAAACAGGGTGATTCTCGAGTTTCCGATGCGCGAAAACATGGCATTGTCGTGAATGGTCGGCGTACAGACATAGCCGGAGCTGTAATCGCGGAACACACCCGTGGAAAGGAACTCCAGTACCTTGATCATCGCGTAGTTCAGCATCAGGGTGACCACCATTTCATTTACATGGAAGTATGCCTTCAGAACCGCCGGAACCAGAGCGAACAAAACACCGCAGAGAACACCGACCGCCAGACAAATCAGCTTTGCCGCAGCCGGGTTCAGCGAAGCAGGCAGATAGGCGCCCGCCACACCGGAAAAAAACGCGCCAAGCAACATCTGCCCTTCCACGCCCATGTTGAAGATATTGGCCTTAAACGTAATGGCAATCGCCAGACCGGTCAAAATCAGCGGCGAAGCGTAGTGCAGCGTATTCAGAAGGCCCTTTGTCGTAAACAGCGATTTCCCCAGCAGAATCCCGTATGTATCAACCGGATTTTCACCAATGAGCAGAATGATGATTCCGCCGATTACAAACGCCAACAAAACAGGCAGTATGGAGTTGAGGAGGCGTTTTCCAAAATTAATCATTTTCATTATCAATGCCCCCTTTGTTAATTTTTAATCCCGGCCATCAGCAGGCCGATCGCCGAACTGCTGATTTCCCTGGGTGAAATTTCTCCGATAATACCGCCCTTATACATCACGATAATCCGGTCAGACAGGCTCATCACCTCGGAAAGCTCGCTGGAAATCAGCAGCACCGCGTTGCCTGCATTGCGGAAGTTCAAAATCTGGTTATGGATAAACTCAATGGACCCGATATCGACCCCGCGCGTCGGCTGACAGGCTATCAGCAGCCTCGGCGAGCTTGAAAACTCCCTTGCGACAATGATCTTCTGCGCGTTACCGCCGGACAGCTGACCCACATTGCCGTTGATATCGCCCACACGAATGTCAAAATCCTTAATGAAGCGGTCGCGTTTTGCGGACACGCTTCTTTTGTTGTAAAAGCCCAGCCGGCATACATCCGCAGCGCCGTGATAACCGGCGATACAGTTTTCCGCGATGCTCATCGTACTGCAGAGCCCCTGCGCATAACGGTCCTCGGGGATAATCCCAACGCCGTTGTGCCGCAGCTCGTCCGGCCATTTATTGGTAATGTCCTTATCATATATGGAAACCCTGCCGCAGGTTGTTTTCATCATGCCGGTCAGAACCTTTACCAGCTCCGACTGACCGTTCCCCTCAACCCCGGCCACGCCGAGAATTTCTCCCTTATGGACGGAAAAGGAAATATTGTGCAGCACCTCTTTGCCGTAATCATTGATCGTACAGATATCCTCCACGCAGTAGGCCACCTCGTTTGCCGCTTTGGTCTCCGCCGTGTTCTGTACGGTCAGTACAACATCTCTGCCGACCATCATCTGGGCCAGCTCCTCTTCCGAAGTATCCTTGGTAAGCAGGTTCCCTACAACCTTGCCTTGCTTGATGACCGTCACGCTGTCGCTCAGCTCCATGACCTCGCGTAGCTTGTGGGTAATAACAATAATGGTTTTCCCCTGTGCGCGCAGCTCCTTCAGGTTGACGAAAAGCTCGTCCACTTCCTGCGGGGTAAGCACCGCGGTCGGCTCGTCAAGGATCAGGATATCCACGTTACGGTACAGCATTTTGAGGATTTCGACCCGCTGCCGTCCGCCGACTGAGATATCCTCGATTTTATCGGTAGGATTCAATTCAAATTTATATTTTTCTATCAGCTTCCGGACCTCTTCAATTTCCGTTTTGTTATCGACAAACGGCGATTTGGCCGATTTTTTCAATTCCGTGCCGAGAAGAATATTTTCATAAACAGTGAGACTGGGCACCAGC
>UREO01000259.1 GCA_900546895.1 uncultured Oscillospiraceae bacterium | reverse complement strand
TCTACACCGTCTAATTCGTCGGCAGCGTCAGATGTGTATAAGAGACAGGGTAACCCCTGTGCGCAACGAGAACGGCGTGGCCGTGGACTTTCAGATCGAAGGCGATTTCCCGCGCTACGGAAACGACGACGACCGCGCGGATGATATTGCCGTATGGCTTTTAAAGACCTTTATGAAGAAGCTGACAAAATATCACACCTATCGCGATTCGGAGCCTACGACGTCGATCCTTACGATTACATCCAACGTTGTTTACGGCAAGAATACCGGCACGCTTCCGGACGGAAGACAGGCGTGGACACCGCTGGCGCCGGGCGCGAATCCGTCCTACGGTGCGGAAAAGAACGGGCTTCTCGCTTCCCTGAACTCCGTTGCAAAGCTGCCTTACGAGTATGCGCTCGACGGCATTTCCAATACGCAGACCATTAGTCCGGGTGCGCTTGGGCATACCGAGGGAGAACAGAGCGAAACCCTCGCGCATGTTCTTGACGGATATTTCGACCGCGGCGCCCATCATCTGAACGTCAACGTATTCGGCACCGAAAAGCTGAAAGACGCGATGGAACATCCTGAGAAACCGGAGTACGCAAACTTTACGATCCGTGTGTCCGGATACGCGGTAAAGTTTATCGACCTGACGAGAGAGCAGCAGCTCGACGTCATCGCGAGAACCTGCCACGACAAAATGTAATCTTTATAACAGCGCAAACAGCCGCCGCCACCTGTGTACACAGATGGCGGCGGCTGTCGTTTCACGGGTTTTGCTTTCCGCAGAAGCAACGATAGTTTACGAGACAAAACACGCTCCCCCGCTTTCGGCGGGGGAGGAACACAACCTTGTTGCAAAATGAACCGGAAATGCTGTAGGTAAAGGGAAATCAAACATTATAAGAGCGATCTTTGCGGACTGGGCTTATTCCAGTTCAAACGCGCCGGTGTAGAGCTGATAGTATTTCCCCTTTTCGCTGATCAGCTGTTCGTGGCTGCCGCGCTCGATGATGCGGCCGTGTTCAAGAACCATAATGACGTCGGAATTCTGCACGGTGGAAAGGCGGTGCGCAATGACAAACACCGTTCTGCCTTTCATCAGCGCGTCCATGCCTTTTTGTACGATGGCTTCGGTTCTGGTGTCGATGGAGGAGGTCGCCTCGTCAAGAATCATGACAGGCGGGTCGGCCACCGCCGCGCGGGCAATGGAAATCAGCTGCCGCTGTCCCTGCGAAAGGCCGCTGCCGTCGCCTTCCAGCACGGTATGATACCCTTGCGGAAGCATGCGGATAAATCCGTCGGCGTTTGAAAGCTTCGCGGCCGCGATGCATTCCTCGTCCGTCGCGTCCAGCTTGCCGTAACGGATGTTGTCCATTACCGTTCCCGTAAAGAGGTTCACGTCCTGCAGAACGATGCCGAGCGACCGGCGGAGATCGGCTTTCTTTATTTTGTTGATATTGATTCCGTCATACCGGATTTTCCCGTCGGCAATGTCGTAGAACCGGTTGATCAGGTTGGTGATCGTCGTTTTTCCGGCGCCGGTCGCTCCTACAAAGGCGACCTTTTGGCCCGGTTCTGCGTAAAGCGTGATGTTGTGCAAAACGACGTTGTTTTCGTCGTAGCCGAAGTCCACGTCATTGAAGCGGATGTCTCCCTGCAGCGGCGTATAGGTGACCGTTCCGTCGCTGTGCGGATGCTTCCATGCCCATGTGTCCGTCCGTTCCCTGCATTCTTTTATTACGCCGTTTTCTATTTTTGCATTGACCAGAGTGACGTATCCGTCGTCCTTCTCGCTTTCCTCATCCATCAGGTCAAAGATTCTTGACGCGCCGGCGAGCGCCATGATCACCATGTTGAACTGCATGGAAATCTGGCCGATCGGGTTGATAAAGCTGCGGGAAAGGGTAAGGAAGGATACGATCGTACCGATCGTCAGGGCCTGGACCCCGGTGAGGCTCAGGTTGGGGGTTCCCGCGATCCCCGCCGCGCCCCCGATAATAGCAAGAAGGACATAAAGAATATAGCCCATGTTGCCGACCACCGGCATCGTGATATTTCCGTACTTGTTTGCCTCAGTCGCGCAGTAGCAGAGGTCTTCGTTTTTTTTATCGAATTCTTCCTCGGACTTTTCTTCGTGGCAAAAAACCTTTACGACCTTCTGACCGTTGATCATTTCTTCAATATAGCCGTTGACGTCGCCCAGGGACTGCTGCTGTTTTACAAAAAAAGCGCCGCTTCTTCCCACCAGTGCTTTGATTACCTTCAGCAAAATCACGGCGAACATGGCGACGAAAGCAGTAAGGCCGACGCTGAGATACAGCATGGAGAAAAACGCCGCCGCAACGGAAAAGACGGAAGCAAACATCTGCGGCAAGCTCTGGGAAATCGCCTGACGCAGCGTGTCGGTATCGTTGGTATAGCGGCTCATGATATCGCCGTGCGTATGCGTGTCAAAATATCGGATCGGCAGGCTCTGCATATGCGTGAACATTTCATCGCGGATTCTTTTCAGCGTGCCCTGCTCAATGATCACCATCATCCGGTTGTAGAATAATGTGGACAGTACGCCGATGATGTAGATCGACCCCATTAAAAGAATCGCTTTGAAAAGGCCGGCGAAGGAGGGGGATGCCTGGCCCAGCAGAGGGATAATGTATTTGTCAATCAGCGTCTGAAGGAACAAAGAGGATGCCGCGCCCGCGGCTGCGCTGATCAGGATACAGACAAAAACGAGAATCAGTTGAATTTTGTAGCCGGCCATATAGCCAAACAGCCTTTTGATCGTACCCGGCTTAAAACGCTGCAACGGGGGTCTGCCGCCCGCCGCCGCTTTGCCGTGTGCCTGCGGATTTTCTTTTGACGGCATTTTACTCATGGAGAGCACCTCCTCTGTTCTGGGACTCATAGACTTCCCTGTAAATGTCACAGGTCCCGAGCAGTTCCTCGTGCGTCCCGACGGCGTTGATTTTACCGTCGTCCAGCACAATGATCTTGTCGGCGTCCTGAACGGAGGAAACACGCTGCGCGATGATGATTTTCGTTGTGTTCGGAATGTCCTGCCGAAACGCCTGACGGATCAATTCGTCGGTCTTGGTATCGACCGCGCTGGTGGAATCATCCAGAATCAAAATTTTGGGCTTTTTCAGCAATGCCCGTGCAATGCACAGCCGCTGCTTCTGACCGCCGGACACATTGGTGCCGCCCTGTTCGATATAGGTGTCGTATTGGTCCGGAAATTCCCGGATGAAACCGTCGGCCTGAGCAAGCCTGCAGGCATGGATCATTTCTTCTTCCGTGGCGTTCGCATTGCCCCAGCGAAGGTTCTCTTTGATCGTACCGGAAAAAAGCACGTTTTTCTGCAGCACCATCGCCACCTGATTGCGGAGCGATTCAATATCGTAATCCCGCACGTCGACACCGCCGACGGTTACTTTTCCGTTTGTGACATCATAAAGGCGCGGAATCAGCTGCACAAGGCTCGATTTTGAAGACCCGGTCCCGCCGAGGATACCGACCGTTTCTCCCGAAGCGATAGACAGGTTGATCCCGTCAAGGACCGGTTTGTCGGCTTTTCTGGAATAAGTAAAAGTGACGTTTTCAAAGGTGAGGGAACCGTCCTGTACGGTATACACCGGATTTTCCCCGTCTTTCAGATCGCTTTCCTCATTCAGGACTTCCACAATACGCTCCGCCGACGCACGGGCAATGATAATCATGACAAACACCATGGAAAGCATCATCAGGCTCATAAGTATCTGCATGGCATAGGTGATCAGACTGGCCAGTTCTCCTGTCGAAAGCCCGATCAGGGGATTGTTGCTGCTGGCGATGATTTCTTTGGCGCCAAACCAGGAAAGCAAAAGCATGCTGGTGTAAAGGCAAAGCTGCATCAGCGGCATGTTGAACGCAATTCTTTTTTCCGCCTTTGTGAAATCCAGAAAAATCGACTGGGAAATGCCCGCGAATTTCTCTTCTTCATGGTCTTCGCGGATATAGGATTTAACGACCCGGATACCGAGTAAATTTTCCTGAACAACACGGTTCAGCTTGTCGTAAGTATTGAATACCCGCACGAACATCGGGTGAACATGCATTGAAATCATAAAAAGACCAACGCCGAGCACAGGGATCGTCGCAAGAAAGATCAGGGAAAGATGGATATCAATCCTGAAAGAAAAAATCAATGCGAATACGATCATTACGGGCGCGCGTACCCCGAGGCGGACCAGCATCTGGTAAGCGTTTTGCACATTGGTAACGTCGGTGGTCAGCCGTGTGATAATACTGGC
>UREO01000258.1 GCA_900546895.1 uncultured Oscillospiraceae bacterium | reverse complement strand
GTATATTGCAGGATTTATAGATGTTTGGTATAATAAACCTATTGTCTCTATTAACAGGAGGGCAGACTATGCCAATCAAAATACAGGAAAACCTTCCGGCAGTGGAAGTGCTGGAGTCGGAAAATATATTTGTTATGACGCATCAACGCGCGGTCACGCAGGATATCCGTCCGTTGAAAATCGTAATCCTCAATCTGATGCCCACAAAGATCGATACGGAAACGCAGCTTCTGCGGCTTTTGGGAAATTCTCCTTTACAGGTGGATGTCGAACTGATGCAGATGGCAACGCATATTTCCAAGAATACTTCGGCGTCGCATCTCAATACCTTTTATAAAACATTTGACGAATTGAAGGACGAAAAATTCGACGGCATGATTATTACGGGTGCCCCTGTCGAAAACCTGCCGTTTGAAGAAGTCGATTATTGGGACGAGCTCTGCAAAATCATGGACTGGAGCAGGCGTAACGTTTACTCCACGCTGCACATCTGCTGGGGAGCTCAGGCCGGCCTTTATTATCACTTCGGAGTGCCGAAATATCAGCTGCCCGAAAAGCTTTCCGGCGTATTTCTTCATCATTTGCTCGACTGCCGGCATCCGCTGGTCCGCGGCTTTGACGACGATTTCTTTTCGCCGCATTCCAGAAATACCGAAGTCAGGATGGAGGATATTGAAAAAATAGAGAATTTGATTGTCCTGACCGCTTCAGAGGAAGCCGGAGTCCATATTATTGCCAGAAAGAACGGCAGGCAGTTCTTTGTCACCGGCCACTTGGAGTACGACTGCAACACGCTGGCCAACGAATATTTCCGGGATATGAGAAAAGGAATCCATCCCCCTATTCCAAAACATTATTTCCCGAATGACGACGTCACGCAGGAACCTCCCTTTGTCTGGCGCAGCCACGCAAACCTTCTGTTTATCAACTGGCTGAACTACTATGTATATCAGCAGACGCCGTACGATTTGAAAGATCTTACCGATAACTGAAAAGAGCTCTCCGCCCGCAGCGGAGAGCTCTTTTCTAAGTTTATGCTGAAACTCACGACAATTTTTCGCGCAATTGATTCAAAATCACTTTTTCACGCCGGGACACCTGTACCTGCGTCATGCCCAGCGCCTCTGCGGTCTGCGTCTGTGTCCGGCTTTTGAAATAGCGGAAAACAATGATGCTTCGGTCTTTGGGCGGAAGCTCCGTGACAACCTGCTTTAAGGAAAGCAGCTCCGCGATTTTGTCGTCTCCGCTTTCCACGCTCACATCGATCTGACCTCCCCCCTCTTCCGGAGAAGCGGTGAGCGAAAGCGGAAGCTGGGAAGCCCCGAGCGCCTGGGCGGCCTCGGCGGGTTCCACATCCAGAAGCTCCGCAAGCTCGCTGACAGTCGGTGTGCGTCCTTCCCGTTCGCTGAAGGCAGACGATTCGCGCGCGGCGCGCATGGCCAGTTCTTTCAGCCCCCTGCCAACCTTGATTGCGCCCCCGTCACGGAAAAGGCGTCTGATTTCCCCCAGAATGACCGGGACGGCATAAGTGGAAAACCTGACCCCACGCTCACTGTCGAAATTGTCCACAGCCTTGACAAGGCCCAGACAACCTGCCTGAAAAAGGTCGTCGTATTCCACCCCGCGTCCTTTGAAATGCTTGACGCAGGCGTGTACAAGACCGATATTATCGTTTATTGTCTGCTCTCTGTCCATATTAATGGTTCTTTTCCGTCCGGCGGCGCTGGATGGTTTTACTCATGGTGACCGATGTCCCGCGCCCCGGCTTGGAGGTCACTCTCAGAACATCCATGAAGCTCTCCATGACGGCAAAACCCAGCCCCGCGCGTTCTTCGTCCTCGGAAGTGCTGAACAGCGGCTGCATGGCCTGTTCGATATCTTCGATGCCGCAGCCCTTGTCCCGGATGCGGATGCTGATTCTGCCGTTCTCGTATAATTTACAGGTTATGTATACGGTTCCTATGGTATCGCGGTAAGCGTGGACAATGCAGTTGGTAACCGCTTCTGAAACCGCTGTCTTAATGTCGCTCAGTTCATCGATCGTAGGATCAAGCTGTGCGGCAAATGCCGCGACCGCCGCCCTTCCGAAGGATTCGTTTGCCGAACAGCTTGGGAAGGAGACCGTCATTTCATTAATTGGCTTCATGAATCTTCACATCCTTTACAATACTGCATAGCTGGTTTAAACCTGCAAGCGAAACGATTTTTTCTATTTTCGGCTGTAGATTTGCAATTCTGACACTGCCGCCCCAAATCTGCATCAGCTTGCAGCGCCCCATAATCAGCCCAACACCGGAACTGTCCATAAACTGCACCCCTGAAAAATCAAGCGTCAGCAGTTTCGGCTTTACTTTCGACGCCGCCTCGTCAATGGCGCCGCGGATTTCCCGTGCGGAATGATGGTCGATCTCGCCGCTCAGCACGGCGGTCATCTCGCCATCCTTCAGTATTAGTCTGACACCCATGCGGATCCCTCCATGATATATGTAATCTTATTAGTATCGGCAGATTTAGAACCTGTTATTCATGATTTTAGAAAATCAGCAAATAAAAAAGCCCTTAACTATAAAGATAAGGGCTTTTGTGTAAAATTTTACTCGAAATTTGCGGACAGGCTGTTTTTATTTTACATGAAGCAGATTAACAATGCGCGGCCGGATATCGCCCGCAAGGTAGAGCGAGCCGCAAATCAGCAGCGCGCTGTTCCCATCCAGCAGGGAAAACGCCTTTGCGAGGGCCGAACCGGCGGTTTGCGCGGGCTCCGCGTCCGTACCGGTTTTTTGAAAATGCTCCGCAAGCGATTGTGCGTCCAGCGCGCGGGGACTGGGCGGTGCCAGCGTAAACACCTTGGAAAACAGCCCCGTAAAATTCCGTACGGCACCGGTAATGTCTTTGTCGGCAAGCATGCCCACAATGGCTATGATTTTCCGATCACCGAAATATTTTCCGACCGCTTTCGCCAGCGCGGCGGTGCCGCCGGGATTGTGCGCACCGTCCAGCACGATCAGCGGGTCGGCGGAAAGCACCTCCAACCGAGCGGGAAAGCTTGCCGAGGAAAATCCCGCCTCAATGCTGTGGTCGGCAATCTGGTACCCTTGTTTTTTCAGTTCCTCAATCACTGCCAGTGCGGTCACCGCGTTTTTGATCTGATGTTCCCCGAGGAACGGCAGATTGACCAGAAGCCCGCGGTACTCGAGACCGGTTCCGCTGAGATTCATAGACAGCACTTCCACGCTGTCCGTATTGGCCGGGACAAAGCGGTTTTTGCGCTCTTTCGCCGTACTCCTGATAACCGCAAGCGCTTCCGGATCCTGTCCGGGCGAGCACACGGTCACGCCGTTTTCCTTAATAATGCCGCATTTTTCATAGGCGATTTTTGTGAGGGTATCACCCAAAATCGCGGTGTGGTCAAGAGAAATTGACGTAATCACGGACACAAGCGGGGTGGAAATGACGTTCGTTGCGTCCAGACGGCCGCCGAGCCCTACCTCCAGTACGACGATATCGCACTGGTTCTCTGCGAACCATTCCATCGCCAGCGCGGTAATCAGCTCAAATTCTGTAATGATCTCGCCGTTCTCCGCCATCTGCTCCACAAGGGGAAAAGTTTTTTCCACAAGGGCGCTCAGATCCTCACAGCCGATCATTTCACCGTTAATCTGCATTCTTTCGCAGAAATCCGTGACAAAAGGAGAAATAAACAGCCCTGTTTTATACTGGGATTTTTTCAGCACCGAGGCAATCAGCGCACAGGTGGAGCCTTTCCCGTTGGTGCCGGCCACGTGAACGAATTTCAGTCTGTCCTGCGGATTTCCGAGCAGGGCAAGAAGCTTCTCCACTTTTTCAAGCCCCGGTCTGGAGCCGAAGCGGAGCAGGCTTTCTATCTTTTGAAGCGCTTCCTCATACGTTATCATTTTTACGCCTACTTTTCTGAAAATAAATATTACAGCAATTCCATTTCAGTTTGCGAGACAAAACGCAAACTTGTTGCAGAATCAACTGGAAATGTTGTAAGAAAGATGGAAAAGGCGGACAAACGTCCGCCTTACGATTATTTTAAAGCTTCGATACCGGACTGAATCAGCGCAATGTGATCGCGCAGCTTACCAGCGTTCTGTCTGACGCCTTCCACTACGTTCGCAGGAGCCTTCGACATGAATTTCTCGTTGGCGAGTTTCTCCTGTGCGTTCTGATACTGCTTTTGTGCAGATTCCAGCTCTTTGGTCAGGCGCTCAAGCTCCGCCTTTTTGTCCACCAGCTCGGACATGGGGATGTACAGCTTCGCATTGGCCGTGACAATGGTCGCCGCGCCGTCGATCTGAT
>UREO01000257.1 GCA_900546895.1 uncultured Oscillospiraceae bacterium | reverse complement strand
TGATGACCTTGACCTCCGGTCCGGCCTGAACCCCGATTTTATCAAGGATATAAACGGCGCTCTTGCCGACAAAGGACGTTTTCGGCCCGCCGCCTTCCTTCCTGACCAGATCAGCAAGCTTTTGGATCACGGCGGGGTCCGTCACCTGATAGGCGCCGTTTTCTCTCATACTGCGAATCAGCTCGTCGGTAATCTGATCGACCGCGATGACCTCTTTCTCCGCGATGCAGGGAAGATTGTTGTCAAAGCTGCATCCGTTGACGATATCGATCGCCGCCTTTTTGATGTCCGCGGTTTCGTCGACCACGACGGGTGGATTTCCCGCGCCGGCGCCGATGGCCTTTTTCCCGGTGGACATCACAAGCTTGACGATTCCCGGGCCGCCCGTGGCGACCAGCATCCTGATTTTCGGATGCTTCATCATGACGTTGGTATTTTCAATGGACGGCTCCATGACGGTAACGATCAGGTTCTTTGGCGCGCCGGCTTCTTCCAGCGCCCTGTTGATCATGGTGACCAGTCTGATGGTAACGTCCTTTGCCCGCGGGTGGGGACTGAACACAATGGAGTTCCCCGCCGCAAGCATTCCGATAGAATTGCAGATAATGGTTTCCGTCGGATTGGTCGCGGGCGTAATCGCGCCGATGACCCCGAACGGACAATATTCCACGAGGGTAAGGCCGTCGTCTCCGGACAGGGCCGTTGTTTCCAAATCCTCAATGCCGGGTGATTTTTCCGCGGCAAGCCTGTTTTTGATTAATTTGTGGGGGTAATTTCCCATTCCGGTTTCTTCCACGGCCAGCCGGGAGATCAGCTCCAGATTCTCCTGTTTCAGGACCACGTCCCTCAGGGTCTGGACATACTTCTGCCTTTCGGCCATGGAACAGAACAAGTACTGCTTTTGGGCGTTGTCACAGGCGTCGATCGCCTCTTCCATGGTGTTGAAAACCCCGAAAGCTCCGTTTCTTTCTTCCTTTTTGATTTTGGCATCAGCGGTTTTTCCCGCTTTTCCCGCATCCATTTCGTTCAGTACCTGTTGAACCATTTTTTCAATTAAATTTACATCTATATCCATCGATTTTCCACCCCTTATTCATCAATAGCACAATATAGGACATCTGCCCTGCTCCATCCGCTTATGCGCGGGGGTTCGGCGCTTTGATTTTTCGCAGAATGACAAAGTCGTCGTTCTTTAACGCGCACGCGTTTGCCTCATCCAAATCCACATGCATTTCCAGCGAGGATTTCTCGGAAACCCGCACAAGGACGTTCCCAAGAACGCATCTGCGCTCCCCGCAGGTCTCCACTTCCACGATCTCCTTATCCTTTACACCCATTTTCGCCGCCTGCCCGGGGGGCATATGGACGTGCCTGAGCGCCACAATGGTGCCGCGGGGCAGCGCAATGCTCCCTTTCGGCCCAATCAGCTCCAGTCCCGGCGTATGGTCCAGCCTGCCCGATTCCCTGATCGGGGCCCTGACCCCCAGACGGAATCCGTCTGCCAAGGAAATTTCGACCTGACTCGCTTTTCTCAGCGGTCCCAAAATACGCACATGCTGAAATTCGCCCTTCGGTCCGCGGATATTGACCGTTTCCTTTGCCGCAAACTGGCCGGGCTGCTTCAGCGTTTTCATATGCGTCAGCTGATAATCCGGGCCGAATAATTTTTCCAGATCGCTTTGGTTCAGATGCACATGGCGGTTTGACACGCCGACCGGAATTTTGCAGTTTTCCAGATTCTGAATCTTTTCAACGACCAGTTTTGCAATTGTTTCAAGGACATCCGTTTGCATCTCTGTATCAGCCACCTTCTGCTTGATCTGCCGGTTTCTGTTCAATCCCGGTCTGCCCACCTTCGGTTGATCCGGTTGGGCGGAACATATTCCCTCATAGGGGAAGCCTCCTTTGGAAAGTGTGTTCACAAAATAGAAATCGGCTCTTCGGTTCAATTACAAATCAGTCTTACGGCCGATTGAATCGCTTTTTCCTGCAGCAGCTGCACCTTGTCAAGCTTTTCCCACTGAAAATCCTGATCCTCCCGGCCAAAGTGCCCGTACGCCGCGGTCTTTAAAAACTGCGGTTTCCGAAGCTTCAGCTGCTCCAAAATATCGGCTACGGAAAAGGAGAACGTCTCCCTGACTGCGGAATCAATATATTTCTTCTTGATCTGCTCCGTACCGAACGTATTGATGGTGACGGCAACGGGGTCGGCCATGCCGATCGCGTAAGCCAGCGCCACTTCGCATCTTCTGGCCAGCTTTGCCGCGACGATGTTTTTCGCCGCGTAGCGGGCCATATACGCCGCCGAACGGTCCACCTTTGTCGGATCCTTCCCGGAAAAGGCGCCGCCGCCGTGCTTGCCGACCCCGCCGTAGGTGTCAACCATGATCTTGCGGCCGGTCAGCCCTACGTCCGCCGCCGGGCCGCCGATGACAAAACGGCCTGTCTGATTAATGTAGATTTTGGTTTCGCTGTTCATCCATTTGGGGTCTACCTCGCTCTGAATCACTTTATGTAAAATGGTGTTGCAGACGGTTTCATGGTCGACGTCCGCCTCGTGCTGCGCGGACACGACGATCCCGGTAAGGCAGAGGGGTTCCCCCTTTGCGCTGTATTTCATGGTCACCTGGCTTTTTCCGTCCGGGTACAGCCAGGGAACGGTTCCGTCCTTTCGGACCTGCGCAAGCTTCATGGCCAGCCGGTGCGCCAGATCGATGGTTGCCGGCATGTAGTGCTCCGTTTCGTCACATGCGTAGCCGAACATCATCCCCTGATCCCCCGCGCCGAAAGCTTTTTTTCCGCAATCCGCCGTCCGTAAAGCGTCCACTCCCCGGGCGATATCCGGCGACTGGGAAGTGATGTTGGTCAGGATGACGGCGTTTTGGCAGTCAAAGCCGGTGCAGGGGCGCGTGTAGCCGATCTTTTTCACGATTTCCCTTGCGACGCCGGGAACGTCCACCTTCGCTTCGGACGTTACCTCACCCGCAATCATAACCGCGTCGGTTGAAATCATGGTTTCCACAGCCACCCGGGACTCCGGGTCCTCCGCCAGATACGCATCCAATATCCCATCTGAGATCTGATCGCATATTTTGTCCGGATGCCCTTCCGTGACAGATTCCGATGTTACCAAATACTCATCCATTCTCTCTTCCCTACCTTGATTTCAAAGCGTTGTCCTGTTCCAGCGCCAGTGATTTTTTATACTGGAACACGGTTACATGCTCATATTTTTTAAAGACCTTGCTGAAATAGCTGCTCTCGTTATAGCCGAGGCGGAACGCAACGTCGATAATGTTCAAGTCGGTAAAGGAAAAATACCCTTTTGCGATGGTCAGTTTCCGCATATGCAGATATTCAATGACACTTACTCCCATCTGCTGCATAAAAATGCGGCTCAGGTACCCCTGACTAATATTGCAGTGGTCCACAATCTGGTTCAGGCCGATATCCTTCTTGATGTTTTCATCGATATAGCGGAACACGGATTCCAGCACCTGATACTTTTTAATGCTGACCTGCTGAAAAATATAATTCATGACATTGAACAGCCAGAATTCCAGACTCTTTTTTTCGGAGAGCAGAACCTCCGTCATCGGGAACAGCTCTTCGCATTTTATCTGCTTCTCATTCAGCCAGTCCAACGTACTCATCAGGCTCTGTCCCAGCTTCATAAACGTGGCTTTCAGCTGTTCGGTGTCACCGCCCGTATCAGAATAAATCTCATTTACAATCTGCGGAATCCGGTAGTACATTTTTTTGAAATTCTTTTCTTTGAGGATGGAAAAAAGGGAGTCCGCCTGCTTTCCGTATTTTTTATGGGATTCCGAGTAGCCGTCGAGCAGGCTCTTAATGAGGGTTCCGGTAACCGGCTTTGAAATATATTCCCGGACCTCCGCTTTCAGGGCCTCGCGTGCAAACTCAAAATTGTTATAGGCTGAAACAATATAAATCGTAATGCTGTGGTTACTCGTATAAATCTGTTTGCTCGCTTCGATCCCGGAGATTCCCGGCATCATAATATCCATAAATACAATATCGATTTTTTCCGTTTTGCAAACCTCTACGGCGTCCTCTCCATTGGCAACCGTGCGCACGACAGTAAAGCCACTCACGTCGGATACCATGATCCGCATGGCTTCTCTCATTAATTCTTCATCATCAGCAATCATTACCCGATACATTTACAGTACCTTTTCATCAAAGTTTTTTGGATACTTAATCAGACACTTTGTTCCGCTTTTCTCGCTGTATTGCATTACAACGTCGTATTGCGGGCCAAAGGAACTGACCATCCTCTGTCTGATACTGGAGATTCCCGTTTCGATGGTATC
>UREO01000256.1 GCA_900546895.1 uncultured Oscillospiraceae bacterium | reverse complement strand
AATTAAGATTGCCACCTCTGATGGCAGAGGGCTTTCCGTCACCCCTAATCACATAGTGCTTACAGCGCGCGGATGGGTCAGAGCAAAGAGTCTTGCTAAGGGTGATAAGATAATCAGCTATTGCGGATGGAACAAATTCATAGTTGAATCCGACCCAGCACAAGACGATTGTGTACCCACAGTCGAACAGCTTTTTACTGCGCTCTTCAAAAACAGCGCCGTGGTACCCATAAGCGTGCCAGCCTCCACCGAAGACCTCAAGGGCGATGTTGCCGAAAATGGAAAAATCGATATTGTATCTATCGACAGCCTTTTGAGGAGTAAATTGGATTCCACGGTTGCGAAATTCTTCAGCGATTTTTCGTTCGTATGGACTGACAAAATCGGTGAAGTGCTTTTCTCTCATAAGTGCTCTATGGCGGCGTTCCTCGTCGCTGTAGGCCTTGCCTCTGACGGCATTGTGAGCGGCGCTGGAATTGCGCGCGTTCTCAATAGCGGAGCGTTTACCCATCATGAGTTGGTTGGCTTCCGCAGGTCCTCTGATTATAACGCCCGCATCGTTCAGTCGGCGAATAATTGCCGGTCTGCTCACACCAAACTTGGATGCAAGACTTTTAATGCTCTCACCGGACTCATAAAGCGCTGTAATTTGCGTCACATTAAGTGGTTTGCGAGCGTTGGGCTGGCGAATAACGGTGCCGTTTTCGCTAAGAATTCGAGTAATCGGCTTGCGAGTAACGCCAAAAATCTTCGCGATTTCTGTAATACTTTCCCCGGCGTTATATCTTTTGATAATGTTGTCAGCGTCGAGAAGCATTGGTTTTCTGGGCATGTGTATGACATCTCCTCTCAATCAACATTATACATCTGCAATGGATTTTTGTCAAGTAATTGTCGATGCACGACCGTGCCCTATATTCCGGAGGCTGCGGGAATTACCGGAACCCGTGCTTCCCGTGACCCTGTGACAGGGAAGACGGTGCCGACCACAGCACAGACCTACGACGAGTGGATAAAAGAGAAAGGGGTGAATCCGGGTGAGTAAAATTCCATTAGACATTCCGATTATTGTTGATTTGAAAGATGGCGTTCCCACCTCTATTACGATTGAGGGACTACGCATGCGGAATGTAACGCAAATAGCTTATTCGGGCAGCGGTGAGATCACCGTCACGTTTGCCGGAGATGTTCGATTCCGTGAAAAGCAAAGCACGATGCGCGCCGATCTTCCTTCTGGGGTTGATGTGAGTAAAATTCAGAAATCCATCGCGGAAAAGCTGAGAGAAGCAGCTACAACTTGTTAAAATTCGTCCCGCCTCACGGCAGGGCGTTTTTTAATACCAAATTTACCCGTAGCGCGCGGGACAAAACAAGGCGTACCGCAAAACCGGGACTGGCCGGATAAAAAGGATAGCGGGTAAGGAGTTATTATGCTGGAATGGTTAAAAACGATTCTCGGTGATACGTACACCGAAGATATTGACAAAAAGGTTTCTGATGAGATCGGCAAGGGCTTTGTTTCCCGCGCGGATTTTAATTCTGCGAACGAGGCAAAGAAGACCCTTGAAGGGCAGATTTCCGAGCGCGACAAGCAGATCAAAGGCTTTGAAAAGCTGGCAGGGGACAACGAGGCTCTTAAAACGCAGCTTACAACCGCACAGGAAGCCAACAAAACGGCAAAGTCTGAATATGAGGCGAACCTCAAGAAGGTTACGCTGGACAGTAAGATAGAATCCGCTCTTCTCGGTGCTCAGGCAAAGAATACCAAAGCGGCCCGCGCTCTGCTGGACGAATCCAAAATCAGCCTGGACGGCGAGAATGTGCTCGGCCTGAACGAGCAACTCGAGGCCCTGAAAAAAGACGCGGCATATCTGTTCGGAGAAAAGCAGCCGGACAATCCGCCCCCTCCGGTTGGTGGGAAACCTCCAAAAGAGAACAAAGATGACATGGCAAAGTGGGCGACCGAGGCGGGCGTTACTTTGCCGACGACAAATTAAGGAGTGATATTTACTTATGCCTATCAATACTTTCTCTGAAAAGGTAACAAAATTTATCCCGATTCTTGACCTGATTTACAAACAGGTGTCTAAGACGTCTGATCTGGACGACTCCGCGCTTGCCACACAGTTCGTCGGGACCAACAAGATCAAGCTTCCCAAAGTGTCCGTGGACGGCGCCGGGACCTATGACCGGGATAATGGCTATGTTCAGGGTTCCGCCGGCGTGAGTTGGGAGGAACACACCCTGCAGTACGACCGTGGCCGGAAGTTCCGGATTGACGTGATCGACAACGACGAGGTCGCATTTGATCTTTACCGCCGTGTCGCATCCGAGTACGTGCGCACGAAAGAGGTACCGGAGATTGACGCTGTACGTTTCGCAGAAATCTATGCGGCGGCCACACGCTCCGGCACGCTTGCCGCGGTAGTGAGCAAGGACCTCACGGCCTCCGACAGCATTCTCGATTTGTTCGACGCTGCCGAAGCGGCGATGAACGAGAAGGAGGTCCCGGAAGAAGGCCGCGTCCTATACGTCACCAACATGGTTTACAAGATGCTGAAATCCGATTCCAAGATTTCCCGCAGGATTGATGTGGGACAGTCCAATACCAACATCGATCGGCGGATTGAATCGCTGGACGGCATTACGCCGATCATTAAGGTACCGCAGGGCCGGTTTAACAGCCTTATCCAGCTCAACGACGGCAAGACCACGGGGCAGACTGCGGGCGGTTTTGTAACCATCACTGGCAATAAGCCGATCAATTTCCTGTATGCCCGCAAGGCGTCCCTCCGCGGTGTAATCAAGCGCAACGCGGACAAGATTGTTACGCCGGACGTCAACCAGAGCGCGGATGCCTACGATATCTTCTACCGTCTGCATCACGACCTGATTGTCAACGACAACGACACTGCGGGCATTTACATCCACACCGCCGCGACGGCACAGGCTTAAGGAGGTCTGATCTATGACGTACGTAAAACGCAGGGGCATGGTCCTGCTTGTGGACGACACTCAGGTAGCAAAGTATACCGGGGAGGGGTTCGAGGTCTATACCCCGCCAGCCGCCCCGGAGAAACTGGAAAAGAAGCCGAAGAAACCTGCGGCAGGCAAGGAGCCGCCAGCCGCCCCGGAAGCCGGTGAGGATGATGGCAATACAGGCAAGTGATATTCTCGCTGTGATTCAGTCCCGCCCGCAAACAATCCCGGCGGGGCTGGACGATGCCGCCATTCAGTCCTATATCGACGAAGCAAAGCCGATCATGTTGGAATACTGCACATTGCCGCAGAACATTCAGGAGGTTCCGAGTGTGTTAAAATACCCGTGGGTTGAGATTGCGACCGCGCTTATGAACAACAGTACGGCGGAATCTTACACCATGTCTACCAGCAATTCCGCTCCGGGAGCGATCAAGTCCATTTCGGACGGGGACACCTCCATCCAGTTCAGCGGCGCATCATCCAGCGTGTCAACCACAGTCAACCGGGCGGCGGCACTGAACAGCGTAAGCGCCAACAACATCCGGATTATGGACGGCTTCCGGACGCTCTTTTGAGGTGAGAACATGAATTTACCCGATAGTGTCGTTGCGAGCGGGAAAGCCGCTGTACAGGCCCTTTGGAGCGATACGGCTACGGTTACCCGCGATGTCGACAATGAGGAAGAGCAAACCACACAACCCCAGACGGTTTATGAAAACATCGTTTGCCATCTGGTACAGAAAAACGCGCCGACACTCGACACCAGCGAGGCCGCCGCCCTGACGGAGCCGGTCTTTACGCTGGAAGTCGACACGGCGGTTATCCTGCACGGCGGCGACGCGGTGACGGTGCAGCACAACGGCCAGACCTTTAAGGGTCTGGCCGGAAAGCCATTTCATCGGGCGTTTTGTAACGCCGTGCCGCTGTCGGGGGTGGAAATCGCATGAGTACGATGGACTTTTCAACTTATATGGCCGCACTGAAGCAACTCGGGGCAGACCTTGACGAGAGCGCCCAGCGAACGTTGTCGCGGATGAATGCGAAGGGCATGGAAATCACGGTCAAAAATACGCCGGTCGGGCAGTACCCAAAGGGCAGCGGCAAGGTGGGTGGCACGCTCCGAAAAAAATGGCACAACGGCGGCACCCGTAAAGTCGGTAATGGCCATGAAAGCCGATATTACAACAACGTGTACTACTCCGGCTATGTCAACAATGGCCACAGGCTGGTAAACCGCCGTCATGAAACGGTCGGTTATGTTGAGGGCGTCCGGATGCTTGAGCAGGGGCAGGAGGCTGCGAAAGAGGCGGCCCCTGCTATTTTTAACGAGGAAATCCAGCGAGTAAAGCGGAAAGGAGGGTGGTAGCGTGGAC
>UREO01000255.1 GCA_900546895.1 uncultured Oscillospiraceae bacterium | reverse complement strand
GCGCAGCTGCGGATTTTGAACCTTGGGGATGATCAGTTGAGTCGCTTCCAGCCCCATTTTTGTTGCCTGATAAATTTCTTCCAGCAAAAATGCGTTTTCATTTATCATGATTTCTTCTCCCACTTTCTTTTAGGCCAGGCTGCCGGTCAAGCCGCACAGCCGATTTCAGACGGCCCGGGCCTTGTTAAGGAATTTATTTTTCTCGGCAATAATAGAATATCCAGCCGTGCATTGATTAATCTGGACATTTTTCTTCCATCGGGATATAATCTTAAAAAGGGGTGATACTATGCGTTCCGGCATCTCAACGGCCTGCCTTTATCCCATGGAACTGGAGCAGGCTCTTCCGGCATTAATCGCGCTCGATTTCCACCTTTTTGAGGTGTTTATCAATACAATCAGCGAATTAAGACCGAAATATATCAAAGAATTAAAAAGAATGGCGGATGACAGCGGAAGTATCGTGAAGTCCGTTCATCCGTTCACTTCGGGCTTTGAAAGCTTCCTTCTTTTTTCGGATTACCAGCGCCGTTCCGACGACGGTTTGGAGTTCTATAAACGGTACTTTCACGCCGCGAACCTTCTGGGCGCGGAAATTCTGGTGCTTCACGGCCAGCGCAACGACAAACGCAGCAGAATCACCGAGCAGGAGTATTTTGAGCATTACGCGCGGCTCTATGCGCTGGGGAAAACGTTCGGCGTCACGGTGGCACAGGAGAATGTCAATCTGTTCCGCAGCAACGAGCCCGGGTTTATCTTGAGAATGCGGGAATATCTGCACGGGAACTGTGCGTTTGTGCTGGATGTCAAGCAGGCGGTGCGCGGAGGGGAGGATCCCTTTCAGATGTGTGCGGCGATGGGGGAAAGGCTGGTTCACGTCCATATCAACGACAACAAACCGGGGGAAGACTGCCTTTTGCCCGGCAGCGGAACCATGGATTTCGGTGCGCTGAAACAGCTGATGCAGAAATCCGGCTATAACGGGGACCTGGTTATTGAGGTCTACCGACGCAATTTTGGCGAACTGAACGAATTGACAGGTGCAAAAAAAGTCGTAGATGGTCTGATTTACTAATATTTTGTTTCATAAACGCTTGCTAATGGCTGAAAAAATATGCTATAATTATACAAATAGTTTATAGAGGTGATTTTACAATGCGGTGCCCGTATTGCGGCCATGAAGAGTCAAAGGTCATCGATTCCCGCCCGACCGACGAAGGTGAAAGAATCCGGCGGCGCAGGGAATGCTTGAAATGCGCCAAGCGCTTCACAACCTATGAGGTAATCGAGACGGTGCCCATTGTTGTGATAAAAAAAGATAAATCGCGTGAAACCTTCGACCGTAACAAGCTGTTGAACGGCCTGTTGCGTGCGTGTGAAAAGCGGCCCGTGTCCATTGACACAATGGAGCGCATTGTGGATGAAATCGAAAACATGCTCCAGAATTCGCTTGACCGGGAAGTACCCTCCAGCTTGATCGGCAAGTACGCTATGGAAAAGTTGAAGGACGTGGACGAGGTGGCTTACGTTCGTTTTGCCTCGGTTTACCGTCAGTTCAAGGATATCAATACCTTTATGGATGAATTAAATAGGATGATTAAAAACCGGTCCTGAAGTCTGATGAAAACAAGGGCTGCTGCAAATAAAATAATGCACAAAAAATGCACCTTGGATAGGTTTCAAAAACCTGTTGAAAGGTGCGTTTTTTTGTTATTGAAGCTAATGGTTTGCGAAATTTGTTACAGCTTAAAAAACATTTGCAAGCGTGGGAAGCTGGGACTCGTTCAGATACATGATCTGTGCGATACCGCGGTCGCAGTCCGCCCCAAACTGGTCCATTCCCTCAAAATAACAGAGCATGGGAAGCCCGGAGAGCGTCTGGTCAACGGCTTCCAGCGGCGCGTGCGGCATGAAGGTGCACAGCACATCGTGATAGCCGTGCCAGTCGTCCGCGGCCTTTTGGCTCAGCTTTTGTGCTGCTTCAAGATCGCCCTCCAGCGCCGCCTGTCGGGCGCTTTCCAGGGTTTGGGTCATCTGTTCGCTGACTCTTTTGGTTTTGACCGTTCCGTAGGCACAAACCGTTATGAGCAGTACAAGGATCACTGCGCAGGCCCATAAACGTTTCATTTCTTTTCATCCTTCTTGATAATATTGAAATCTCCCTTTCTGTTGGCCGTCATAATAAAAATCTGGTCTGTGCTGATGTTTTTGCCGCGCAGAACGCCTTCCAGCCATTCTCGGCTTTTGTTGCACAGCTGAAGGGAAAAGTCGGAGATGACTCCGTCGCTGATGACAACGGTTTCGAGCCCGGTATCCGGCAGCGCCACGCCCAGCATTCCGGCGGTCGGCTGCTCCTTGTCCGTCTTTTTAATAATGCTCATCTTTCCGTTGGTCTCCACAATCGCGTAGGCAATGTCCTCAAGGCTGAACACATTTTTCTGCCGCAGCTGCTCGGAGAGATCCTCCGTGCTCATGCGCAGGCGGCGCATTTCCTTCTGGTCTACCTTCCCGTCATTGATTACGATGATCGGTCTGCCGCAGATCAACTTTCGGAATTTCGTGCTTTTCAGCATCAGGCCGGATACGAGGATTTCACACATTACGAGCACCGCGATCGGGATGAACCCGCTTACCAGGGGCTGCCCGGTGTCCTGCATCGGAATTGCCGCAATATCGGAAATCAGAAGGGTCACGACGAGCTCGCTTGTCTGCAGCTCGCTGATCTGCCGTTTGCCCATCAGCCTTACCGCTACAATAATGACTATGTAGAGCAGCAAGGTCCTTATAAATGAAATGGTCATGTTTTTATCACCGCTGATAGTATGTTCCTCCTGCGGCGGCTTATTCATTTTATCCGAAATCGAAGAACTGTACAGAAGAAAAAAAGGCGGTAAATCTGTGTTTTTAAAGTAATTTAAAATGAAAAAACATGCCCTCTGCAAAGGCTTTTCAGCCTGTCAAAGCGCATGTTCGGCACAAGATGTTTTCGATGATGCTTTTGACGCGCTCTTTTAGAGAGGTTTAATCTGCTGGGCGAAAGCGGCAAAATTTTCTTGCGCACAAAAGGTATTCAGATAAACCGACCGGCAGTTTTCGCGCAGCTTTTCTCTTGCTTCCGCCGGTAACTCCGTTACGCAACGGATGACCGAAGCCAGCTTGTCCGGGGTAAAATCCGCTTCGATTAAAAAGCCGGTTTCGCCGTCGCGGACGATTTCACCGGTTCCGCCCACATCCGTTGCAATCGCGGGAATTCCGAACGAGCAGGCTTCCATAATGCTGACCGGAAGCCCCTCCGTGCTGCTGGTGTTGACAAACAGGTCTACCGGGGTATCTCGGTAATAGGCCATCAGGTCGGAGTTTTTCACTTCTCCCCGGAAATCATACTCCATAAACCGCAGATTTTCCTCCGCGTATTTTTTCAGCTCTTCCAATGTGTCGCCGCCGCCGAAATGCGTCCATTTTAGCGCAAGACCGCTGCCGTTCAACAGACTCAGGGATTTGGCAAGCAGATCCACGCGTTTGAGCGGGACGATGTGGCAGCAGCTGACAATCTGGAAAGGCCCCGTTCCGTCTGCTTGTGTCGTCCCGTAATCCCGCGTACCCAGATAGGCGGTCTGGATTTTTCCCGCGTATTGGGGATACAGGCCGGTCAAGTAGTTGTTTCCGTCTTGGGAACAGGTATAGACCTTGTCAATGTTTTTCAGAAGGTAATGCCGCAGCGGCAGATAATTCATGGAGTTGCGGTAAGCGTAAAGGTCGTAGCCGTGCGCCCGGCAGACCGCCAGCTTGGCTTTTGCCTGACAGTACCGTTTGAGCCTTACCGCCGCCATGGCGATATCGTAGAACCAATAGCTGTAAAACGTTACGCCGTCGTATTGCTGCAGGGAATACGGAGCGAGAATTTTAACCGTTTCATCGTACACGATTTCGGATTTCGCGATAAAATAACTCAGATAGAGCTTTTTTTTCAGCGATCCCTTTACGGCGTTCCGCTCGTCTTTTCCGGAATAGCCCTTATAATCCTTAAAAGGAAACTGTCTTGCCACCGCTCCGGCAAGGCTGCGTTTGACCTTGGATGCACGGATGTTGTGGACGCAGACGTTTTCAGGCACGCTTCTTGTCTGTACCGGGTTGTCGGCGGTGCTTGTGGCCACGATAATGACCTGACCGAATGCTTTCGACAGAAGAGGGAGTTCGTCTTCTATGAATTCTTCCCCTTTGTCGAAAGGGAACGTTTTCGTTAACAATACCAGGCAGTCCTTCATCGGAAAACAGCCTCCTGATCGATTTAAAATAGAAATCTATAAAAGAATAGCATACAAAATGCTGCATTTCAACACGCTGCTGCAAAATAATCTTGTATTGGTTTACAG
>UREO01000254.1 GCA_900546895.1 uncultured Oscillospiraceae bacterium | reverse complement strand
CACGGCAAAGCGCACGTTTCCCAGCCGCTCCCAGTTCACGCCGATGGTATTGTAAATCTGGATCAGGATTCCGCTGACGAACGGCAGTCCGTGCAGCAGAGATACCCCCCGTGCGCTGCCGGGCGGGGGATTCAGCGCGGAGCAGAACACCAGCTCCGGATATTTCACCTTTACGCTTCCGCCCGGCTCGCGGCGGTAAATCTCGGTGTACAGCGGGCTGACGGCTTTCAGCTCCACGTCCTCCAGACCCGCGTTGTACAGCGCGGCGACGGTTCCGCCGCTTACCACCATTTCCCCTACCGCGTTGCCGTAGGTCAAAAGCTGCGACAAATAGTCATTTAAAAAGCTCTGTACGCCCGCCTCCATGGAATTCACTTTTACGTTCTGTAAAAAGGAATTCAGGCGGGCTTCCGTATTCCCGCCGCCGCAGCGCACGGTAAAGCTGCCGATCAGCCGGATAATTTTATCGATGCCCGCGTCGATGATCGGCACCGCCTCGCGCAGTGCGGCGTAAAGCCTGTTTTCGCCCGTTTGCAGCGGCACGTAGCTGTCCAGCGCCGGAAAGGGCGAAGCGGACGCCGCGGTCTGCACCGCCCGGGCGACCGGCTGCGGTTTCTGTCTTTTTCCTATCATTGCTCTCCTTTCCCGCGCGGCGCGGCAATTGCAAAAAAGGCGTCCTCCCTGCGGAGAAGCGTCGTTACAAAATACCGGATATCATCCATCGCGTGATCATTTTCTTTTACCGGCGCGTCCCGGCTTTTGTCGTCGTTCCAGCGGTACAGGCCGAATTCCCGCACCGCGTCCGCACAGTTGCGGCAGATTTTCACGTCCCCCTGCTTCAAAGCGACGCTGACCTGCCGGATGCCGTCGAGCACCTCGTTCTGCGCGGGCAGGACGCGGTATTTTCCGTGCCGCCGGATCGTCTCCATAAAGCTGGCGGCGGAAGGGTCGACGGTGACGCTTTCCATTTCGCGTTCCCCGCAAAGCTGCTCCAGCCCGGCGTAATGCTCCTCGTCCGTGCGGGAAGCGCCGGCGGCGCGCGAATCGTAATAATATTCGTCCACCCGGTACCACACGCCTTCCTTTTTTCCCCACAGCCCGAACGAGGACGGGTTCACCGTGCCGTAGTCGCAGGAAACGGCGTAGCTTTCACAGTTTTTCGGCGCGGCGCAGAGCATTGGGTCCGTCATAAACGGGTAAACTAGCCCCTGTGCCGCCACCCATTTTCCAAGCACAAAGCGCTCGTAAAACGTCCCCGCGTAAAGCCCGCGGTACCGCGCGCGGATCTGCGGGCTGAGCGACGGGTTGTCCTCCATGGTGAAATGCAGGTACAGCGCGTTTTTCCGTTCCGCCTTTTGAATCCATTCGCGGTAAAACCAGTGCTGCGGATTTTCCGGGTTGCAGTTGAACCAGAATTTGGAGCCTTCCACCGAACAGCGCGCGAGCGCCTGTTCCACAAACGAACGGGGCATCAGCGCCACCTCGTCGAACAGAACGCCGGAAAGGGTAATTCCCTGAATCAGCGCGGACGACCCCTCGTCCCGCCCGCCGAACAGATAAAAGCGGTCGCTGTGTCTTCCGCAGGAAATATCCAGCCGGTTTTCCGCGGCCTTCAGCTCGCACCGGAAGCCCGATTCCTGCAGGGCCGGCAGCAGCGTGGTAATCAGGTTCCTTTTCAGGGAGCGGATGGTCTTGCCGCAGATGGCGAACGAGCGGTCCTGAAAACGGCAGAGCGCCCACGCGACGAACGAAATCCCGAGGCATAGCGTCTTTCCGCTGCGCACCGCCCCGTCGCAGATCACCGCGTCCCGGCTTTCATACGGGCTGCCCGGGCACCACCAGGAAAGCGCCTGAAGCTGCTTTCTCGAAAAGGCCTTAAACTCCATCTTCACCCCCGCCGAGGGATCTTGCGCACTCCTGCAGGGTGCGGTACAGCGGCAGGGAATCCCCGCCGTTCCCGCTCAGCTCTTCCAGACTCTGCAGGGCCTTGATGCGGTCAAAAAATTTGATCTCCATCCCGCCGCCCTTCGGCCGCTTGATTTCCGCAATGTTGTAAAGGTCCATTTTGTCCAGCGCCGTCAGATCGGGTTCCTCCGTAAACAGCAGCCGCACCGCGTCCGCAATCCCGCCGTAGGCCAGCCTTTCGTATCCTCTGCGCACCCGCTTGCGGTTTCTTTCCCCTGTTTCCGAATTGCTTTCCAAACCTTCAGCCTCCTTTCAACCCTCCGGCACATTTCCCCGTTTATTTCCCAGAAAGAGGAAAGAAAGCCAAAAAAAAATTCTTGACAAAGGAAGATATATGAGTTATTGTATATATACGATATGTACAGTATTAGCATATCGAAAAATTGTCAGGCGTCGGAAAAGTATGCGCGGCTTGATCGACAGCCTGATTTGCTTCGAGGTGATCATTTGGACATCATCATCAGCAACGCAAGCGGAAAACCGATTTATGAGCAGATTACCGAACAGATCAAAAACAGCATCATTACCGGCGCGCTGCAGGCGGGCGAGGCCCTGCCGTCCATGCGGCTGCTGGCAAAGGAGCTGCACATCAGCGTCATTACCACCAAACGCGCCTACGAAGATCTGGAGCGGGAGGGGTTTATTGAAACGGTCGCCGGCAAGGGGAGCTTTGTCGCGCAGAAAAACATGGAGTTTATCCGCGAGGAGCAGCTGCGAAAAGCGGAAAATCTTCTGCAAAGCGTCGTGGATGTGGCAAGGTCGGGCGGAATTACGCTGGAGGAACTCAGCGAAATACTCACCCTGCTGTACAACGGCGATTAAAAACTCTGGCACAGCGCCATGGAGGTAACTATGGACAACATTCTCAAAATCAGCAATCTTTGTAAGGATTACCCGTCGTTTCATCTGCAGGACGTGAGCTTTACGGTTCCAAACGGCAGCATCGTTGGTTTTGTCGGCGAAAACGGCGCGGGGAAAACTACCACCATCAAACTGATCTTAAATGAAATAAAGCGAGACGGCGGTTCCGTTCAAATTTTTGGATTGGACAACAAAAAGGACGAACAGAAAATCAAGGAACAGATCGGCGTGGTTTTCGACGAAAGCTATTTTCACGGCGAGTTTAAGGCCGGGGACATCGCTTCCATCCTGCGGTCGGTCTTTCAGACATGGGATGACGGGCTCTTCGACCGGTATCTGAACCAGTTCAAGCTGCCAAAAAATAAAATGATCAAAGAATATTCCAAGGGAATGAAGATGAAGCTGAGCATTGCCAGCGCGCTGGCGCACCACCCGCGCCTTTTAATTCTGGACGAGGCGACCAGCGGGCTTGACCCGGTCGTGCGCAGTGAAATTCTCGATCTCTTCCTCGATTTTATTCAGGATGAATCCCATTCCGTCCTGTTTTCTTCCCACATTACCGGAGACCTTGAAAAAGTCGCGGATTATGTCGTTTTCATTCACGAGGGAAAGATCATCTTCGACCGCTCCAAGGACGACCTGATTTATCAGTACGGAATTGTGAAATGCGGCCCGAAGGATTTCCAGCGGATCGATCCGGACGATCTTGTCCGCCGGCGCAAAACCGATTTCGGCTATGAAGCGCTGGTAACGGACAGGGAAGCCGCCCGGCGGAAATATCCCGGTCTGGTCATTGATCCGGCCACTATAGACAATATCATGCTGATGTATGTAAAGGGGGACAGATCATGAAGGGACTTTTACGGAAAGACTTTTTGTACCTGAAAAGGCAAGGGAAATTTCTGTTGGTCATTTTCGCCTTTTACGCCGTTCTTTCTTTTTTCTCCGACGACGGAATCCAGCACTTCAACTCCATTTTTATCACACTGATCGCCATGCTGCCGACCATTGTCATCGTCAACTCCTTCGCCTACGATGAACTGTCAAAATGGAACACCTACGCGCTCAGCCTTCCCATCACCAAAGAAACGCTTGCTCTCAGTAAATATCTGCTTTCGTTTTCGGTAACCTTGCTGACGGCCCTGATTCCGTTTTTGGCGAACCTGCTGTCCGGCAGTCTGTCGGAAGAAACCGGTGTCGCTATTTACGCTTCTTCCGGGGCGGCCCTGCTGCTCTGCGAGATTCTGATCCCGCTGTTTTACCGGTTCGGAACACAAAAAGCAAGGTTCGCGCTGCTGGTGGTTATTCTGATTCCCACACTCGGTGCTTACATTTTGAAACAGGCGCGGTTTGCCGCACCGAGCGACGCACAGATCATCTTCCTGCTGAAAATCTCACCCGTTTTTCTCGTGATATTTTTCGTGGTTTCCTATTATATCTCCTGTAAGATACTGGACAACAAAGAAAATTAGGGCATTATAAAAAGGAACGGAATCCGTTCCTTTTTTTGTTAGCTAAACCTAATATTCTATATCTGTCTCTTATACACATCTCCGAGCCCACGAGACATGCGCAGAT
>UREO01000253.1 GCA_900546895.1 uncultured Oscillospiraceae bacterium | reverse complement strand
ATATTAGGCCGTTTTATGCATTTTGCATCTTGCTGGAGTATGAAAGCAACATCATTATGTAATACGGATTTTCAGAACAGCTGCTTTGCCAGAACGCAGAAGAAAGGCATAGTCGCCACGGAAAACAGGGTCGTCAGCGCCACAGCCTTGGAGGCGAGCTTTGCGTCTCCGCCGAACTGGACCGCAAACATCGCGGTGGCGGTAGCCGACGGAGCGGCACAGAGCAGTAAAACGGTGGAGGCCACGGTTTTATCAATGCCGAACGGGAGCATCAGCAGGAGGGTCAGACTCGGGAGCAGGACCAGCCTCAAAGCGGAAAGAAGGTAAAGACTGCGGTCCGTAAACAGCTCCTTCAGGTTGATTCCGGAAATGTAGATTCCCACCACAATCATGGCGAGCGGCGTGTTCATCGAGGCCAGGGAGCCGATGGGGGATTCTAGGATTTCCGGCAGCCTGACGGAGAACGCAAAAAGCGGAAACGCAACCGCCAGCCCGAGAATTCCCGGGTTGGTGGCGATCTGCTTCCAGCCCGGAGCGCGGTTGCTGCTGACGCTGGCATAACCGTGTGTCCACATAAAAAAGCTGAACACAGCGTTGTACATGGCAGCGTAGGCAACTCCTACGCTGCCGAAGACGGCTTCCACCAGCGGGATTCCCATATATCCGCTGTTGGAGTAAGCAGCTGCGAAGCGCAGAATTTTTTTCTGATAATCGGGATTTTTCCGAAAGAAGAGCATGCTGACGAGAATCGCCAGGCCCATGGCAAAAGCCGACCAGAACACGGCGGAAATCAGCTCTTTAATCCCGATCTGTCCGATGATGCTCTGCAGCGAGGCGATAATCAGGCACGGTGTTACCACATACAACAGAATAGAAGTAATCTGCTGCGCGCCGCGCTTCGTAACCATCCCGGTTTTCCCGCAGAGATAGCCGATGAAAATCATGATAAACAGAATCATGACTTTCTCAAAAATGGTCAAAAAGGAAGTAAGCATCAGAAATCCGCCCCGATCTTTGTCAGATGGGTTTTTGCGCGGGACGGGAATAATTGGGTGGTGTAGAAATGATTCAATTCAAGCGTCCTTTCCGCAGAGATATTTACAGCATTCCCGGTTGATTCTGCAACAAGGCTGCGTTCCTCCCCCGCCTGTGGCGGGGGAGGAACGCGTTTTGTTTCGCAAACGGAAATGAAATTGCTGTAGGAAGGGGTTAAGGGAGCTTCTTTGCATGGAACAGTTTTTCTATGGCCCTGACAACCGCGTCACTGTCCTGACTGCCGATGATCTGCGGAGCCGCTTCCTTCAGACTGTCCGTCGCGTTGGCGACCGCATAGCCGTAGTCCGCCGCCGCAATCATGCCCGCGTCGCTCTCGTCATCGCCGAAAGCAGCGACCTTTTCCATTCCGTACCGCCTTTTTAGTTCCAGTACGGCGTTTTCCTTGGAGGCTTCCACGCTGTAGATTTCCAGAAAATAGTGTCCTTCGTTGTTTCTGTCGGGGTAATAGACCGCGCTGATTTGCCCGGCGCAGCTCAGACTCAGAATTTCTTCGCGCAGCTTCCGGATGGTTTCCAGCCGGTCAACCGCCATGATATAGACCACGTCGCGGTTTTTGGGCAGCGGGTTGCAGATATAATTTTTTAAGGGCCGCAGCTTATGTTCGTGGTAAAAGCGTTCCTCCGCCGCGTTGGTAAAGTCGCCGTAATAAATATGAAGGATATCGTTGATGATCGTGTGTACAAAGCAGTTCAGCCCGTATTTATCAAATACCCCCAGCACTTCCTTTGCCGTCGCATAAGGAATATTTTTGCTGTAAAGATAGGTCTTCTTCCTGATATCATACAGCGCCGCGCCGTTCATGGCAATTATCGGAAGGGAAAAAGAGATTCCTTTTAGGATCGGCTCCATGGAAGAGGACGAGCGTTTGCTTGCCACCGTGATCATAGCGCCCCTTTGCAGGAGCTGATTCAGCTTGATACGGGTGAAATTGCCGATCTGCCCGCCGGCGTTGGTCAGTGTGCCGTCCAGATCGCTTACGAACAGCAAATTGCTGTTTTTCCTGCGGGGAAGATGGAACGCGTTCACTCCCAGCGACACGAAGATGCCGATCAGCGTATCTAAAATTCTGTTCAGCGCGAAAAAATAAGGGCTCGCGTCCTGGGCGTGAGAAACGGTAATGCTCATAAAGACAACGCAGGTAATATAGGAAGCGGAGGTCTTTTTGGCAAGTACGGTAATATAGATCAGCGGGATGATTGCGGCCGAAATCAGCAGATATTTCTGCACCGGCACATCCGGCGGGATAAAACTCTTTTCTGCCATCATGACCAGCATGCCGGCAGTCCCTCCGATCAAGGTGCCGACGATGCGGTTAAAGGCGACCTTCCGGCTGTTGGAGACATACGGCTGCATGCACAGGATGGATGCTATTGCGGAATAAAACGGGATTCCGTCGCCGCGGACAAGATAGATCGCGAAGCAGAGGAAAACCGCCACAGAGGATTTGATGATTCGCATTCCAATTTTGGGCATTTGCAAGTACTCCTAAAACAATATTCGTTTTCATTAGTTTACCACAATGGCGTAAAATTGCAATTCATCTTCCGTAAATTTGTTTTCTTTCTGTTTCCCGGGAAAAACCCGGCGATTTTCGCCTTACATCCGGCTGGCGGTCGGCGCCGCGGCGAAAAAGGAAACAGAGCAGAATTATTTTTTACCTATTGACAAAAACTAAAAATATGGTTATAGTAGGAATACACCCCCCAAGGGGTGGAGTGAGGTGAAGCATGAATAAAAAATTTAATGTTACGGGCATGACCTGTTCAGCGTGCTCGGCCAATGTGGAAAAAAGTGTCCGGAAGCTAAACGGAGTCAGCTCCGTCAACGTCAATCTGCTTTCAAACAGCATGACGGTGGACTACGACGATACGGTTGCCAATGACGCTGAGGTGATTCGGGCGGTGGAAAACGCGGGGTACGGCGCTTCCGTATATTCCCGTAAGGTGAATGCGAAGAGCCAGACGCAGGAGAATCCGGTCCAAAAAGAACTGCAGTCGATGAAAACGCGTTTGATCGTTTCTTTTGCATTTTTGATTCCATTGTTGTATCTTGCCATGCATCATATGCTGAAGGAATGGATCGGCCTGCCGGTGCCGGAATTTATCAAAGCGGCCTTCCACGGTCCGGAAAACGGCGTGGTGTTCGCGTTTGCGCAGTTTCTGTTGCTTTTGCCGATCGCCTATGTCAACCGCAAATATTTTCAGGTCGGATTCAAAACGCTGGCGAAGCGCGCGCCCAACATGGACTCCCTGATTGCCATTGGATCTACGGCAGCAATCGTGTATGGAATCTTCGCCATTTTCAAAATCGGTTATGCGCTGGGACACGGCGACATGGAGACGGCGGACCATTTTCTGATGGATCTCTATTTTGAATCGGCGGGAACTATTCTGACGCTGATTACACTCGGAAAATACCTGGAGGCCAGATCAAAGGGCAAAACCTCGGAAGCGATTACCAAGCTGATGGATCTGGCGCCGAAAACCGCGGTGGTGATCCGCGACGGCGCTGAGGTTGAAATTCCGGTGGAAGAGGTCGTTGTCGGCGATATCCTCCCGGTCCGCCCGGGCCAGAGCATCCCGGTGGATGGAATCATCGTAGAGGGCTCTTCCTCTATCGACCAGTCCGCGCTGACCGGCGAGAGCATTCCTGTGGAAAAGCATGTCGGCGACAAGGTCATTGCCGCAACCATCAATAAAACAGGATATTTCAAGTTTGAGGCGCAGAAGGTCGGCGACGACACAACGCTGGCGCAGATCATCGATCTGGTGGAGGAGGCAAGCTCTTCCAAGGCGCCGATCGCAAAGCTTGCGGATAAGATCAGCGGCGTTTTTGTTCCGGTCGTAATCTGTATTGCCATTGTATCGGCGGCCGTGTGGCTGATCGCGGGCCAGTCGTTTGAATTCGCCCTCTCCATCGGCATCGCGGTACTGGTTATATCCTGCCCGTGTGCGCTGGGCCTGGCGACTCCCGTCGCCATTATGGTCGGTACGGGCAAAGGCGCTTCCAACGGCATCCTGATTAAATCCGCGGAGGCTCTGGAAACGGCGCATACCGTGAATACGGTGGTTCTGGATAAGACAGGCACCATCACGGAAGGCAAGCCGAAGGTGACGGATATTCTTACCACCGGTTTGGCTGCAGAGCGGGAGCTGCTTACGGTTGCGGCTTCCATGGAAAAACCTTCGGAGCATCCGCTTGCGGACGCCATTGTGGAAAGGGCGTCCGAACTGGGGCTGGAAATTAAAGCGGTCGGCCAATTTGACTCCGTTTCCGGTCAGGGTGTTGCCGCGGTGCTGGACGGCAAACAGTATTTTGCCGGAAACCGCGCGATGATGGAAAGCAGAAAGGTGGATATCTCCTCC
>UREO01000252.1 GCA_900546895.1 uncultured Oscillospiraceae bacterium | reverse complement strand
CTACACCGTCTAATTCGTCGGCAGCGTCAGATGTGTATAAGAGACAGCCCTGTATTTTATCATCATATATCAAATTCCTCCTCATTACTCTGTACCGGCCGCCTGTGCCCGGGAAAGCTCAAGCAGCTTTTTAGCGAACCCTGCGTCATTCACCGCTACAACTCCGGTTCGCTTTCCGAGAGCCATGCTGATTTCGTCCATTACCGCCCCGCAGGTCACCACCGCGGTTCCTTCCTCTTCGGCCGCCCGCCGGACACCGCCGGCAGTTCGGGGGGAAAGGTCCGCCGCCAGCAGTATCAGCGCGGCGCTCCCCTTCCTCAGCGATTCGACTGCCGCGTCATTGCCGAGCGAAAGCCTTCCGGCCCGGCGGGCAATGCCGAGAAGATGTAAGATTTTTTCATTCATTCCGGCTGATTTCCTCCTCCATACGGTCAAATACCTCGTCGGGGATTTTGCAGGAAAAGGCTTTTTCAAATCTTCTCGCCTTTCGCGCCGCTTTCAGGCAGTCTATGCTCCTGCACACATATGCGCCGCGCCCCGGCTTTCGTCCTGTCAAATCCAGAGATATTTCCTGCCCGGACGATTTCACCACCCGCACAAGCTCTTTTTTCGGTTTCATCTCTCCGCACCCCGAGCACATCCGCATCGGTACTTTTCTTTCATGCAATCCCATACACCGCCTGTTCCAAAAGAATTTACTTTTTTTCTTCCTCGCCCTCGCCGAAGAACCCGCTTTCCGGCTTAATGTCTATCTTCCAGCCGGTCAGCTTGGCGGCAAGACGGGCGTTCTGCCCCTTGTTGCCGATCGCGAGGGAAAGCTGGCTGTCCGGCACGGTCACGCGGCAGGCGTGGGCGCCGTCCTGCGCGAGGGTGACGGAAAGAACGTCCGCGGGCGATAGCGCGGACGCGATAAATTGCGCCGGGTCCTCGCTGTACTCCACAATGTCGATCTTTTCGCCGCCCAGCTCGTTTACAATATTGGAAACGCGCGCGCCGCGGGAGCCAATGCAGGCGCCGACGGCGTCGACGTCCGGGTTATGGCTCAGAACCGCGATTTTTGTGCGGGAACCCGCTTCGCGGGAAACCGCCTTTATCTCCACCGTGCCGTCGTAAATCTCCGGCACCTCGGTTTCAAACAATCTTTTAACCAGATCGGGGTGGACGCGGCTAATCATAGCGCGCGGGCCCTTCTCGGTTTCTTTAACATCGACCACGTACACTTTGATGTGGTCACCCTCCGTCAGCTTTTCGTCGCCGACCTGTTCGCTCTTGGGCAAAATGGCCTCGGCCTTGCCGATCATCAGCGTCGCCGCGCCCGTGCGGGGATCGACCCGCTCCACCAAAGCGCTGACCAGTTCCTGATGCTTGCTCTGGAACTCCTGCATCATCTGGCCGCGCTCGCCGTCACGGATGCCCTGCCGGATAATGTTGCGGGCGGTCTGCGCCGCGATGCGCCCGAATTCCTTGGTGTTCAGCTGAACGCCCACCACTTCGCCGATGTCCGTTCTCGGGTCGATTTCGCGCGCGTTTTCCAACAGAATTTCTTTTCCCTGGTCGCTTATGTCCTCAACGACGGTCTTGCGCAGATAAACCTCGAACGTCCCTTTTGCCGGATCCATGTTTATCACACAGTCCTCGTTGCCGTAGCTGTTTTTACAGGCCGTGACAATCGCCTTTTTGATCCTGTCGAGCATAAAGTCGACCGGAATGCCCCTTTCCTTTTCCAACAGAGCAAGGGCCTCGAAAACTTCGCTGTTCATTCCTCAATACCTCCAACAATATCATCATCCACCAGCCGTACCGACGAGGCATCCCTGGCGGCGAGTGAAATCGTTACTCCTTCCTCCGTTTGAAGGACCATGGCATTTTCCCGATAATCTTCCAGTACGGCGGTCAGCTCGCGCCGCCCGTCCTCCAAAGGGCGGATCAGCTTCACATGCACCGCGGAACCCAGAAACGCCTGAAAATGCTCCGCACGCACAAGCTCCCGGTCAATGCCCGGGGAAGAGACCTCCAGGCAGTACGGCCGGTCGATCGGGTCAAGTTCGTCAAGCGGGCCGTTAATCGCGCGGCTCATGTTTTCACAGTCCTCAATACCCACGCCGCCCTCTTTGTCAATAAAAATCCTTAGAAACCAGTCGGCCCCCTCTTTCAGGAAGCGGACGTCCCAAACGGAAAGCCCCAGCCCGGCCGCAATCGGTGCGGCCAGCTTCCATACCGTTTCAACGGTATTTCCGTTCTTTTTCTTATAAGCCAACCCTGTTCACCTCATAATACAAACAAAAGAGCGGGTTGCCCCACTCTTTCATCCTTCATAATATTACTTAAATTATAATATCACAACAAAACCGTGAATGCAAGGGGGAAAAGCGAATAATAATACGCTTATTCCTCCATCTGTTTTCCCAGGAAGGACGCCGCAACCTGTGCAAGCTTGGTTTCACTTTCCGTGGGAACCTCGTCGCCGTCGTTTCCGAGCAGAATCACCGCTCCGGTCACGTCGCTGGAAGCGATAATGGGATAAACGACTTCCGCCGTCCTGTCCACACCCTCCACGGGCCGGAACCCGGATTTTCCCTTGCTGATAAAGTTCGTGCGGCTCTGCATGCATTCCTCAAGCTCGGGGGTTACGCGGCGCTCCAGAAATTCCTTGCGCGAAACGCCGGCCGCCGCGACGACATGGTCGCGGTCACAGATAATGGCAGGCGCGTTGATTGCTTTGCTCAGCACATCCGCGTACTGCCCGGCGAAAGTGGAGAGCTCGCCTACAGGCGAATATTTCTTAAAAATGACCCCTCCCTGCGTATCGGTAAAAATTTCAAGCGCGTCGCCCTCGCGTATGCGAAGCGTGCGGCGTATTTCCTTTGGGATGACAACGCGGCCTAAATCATCAATTCTTCTGACTATTCCTGTGGCTTTCAATTTTATTACCTCCTGTGCGGTGTTGTCTGTGCTTATTATCCGCAGGAATTTCTTTGCTATGCAGGATTTGACAAGGAGGATTTTGGGAAAATTTTTCTTTTTTGCTGGGCACGCTCTTCCTTTGTGTTTATCTTTCGGCAAAATACGGTAATACTTGTAAACGGAAGGAAGCCGTACTATAATAAATCATATTAAACTTTCCCGAATAAATGGAGGTTTTACATTGAAAAAACTGATAAAATTATGTGCCGCGGTTCTTGTGGCGGCCGCCCTGTTCGCGTTTACGGGCTGTTCGGCGCGCACGCCGGTTACGGCGGACGAATTTAAAAAGCAGGCGGAAGCGGCCGGATTTACGGTGACGGATTCCTCCGGCAGTGCAAACGCGGAAAAATACCTGAGCGCAATCAAAAGCGAAACCGGCACGGAGCTGGCGTTCCTTTCCTTCTCCTCGGAAAGCGCCGCTACAGAGATGTACACAAACCTCAAGGCGGGCATTACCTCCGGCACGGACGGCGACGCGAAGAACGTCGACTCCTCCTCCTATAATAAATACACCCTTGTGAACGGCGAGCTGAACCACATTCTGGTGCGGATGAATAAAACCATTGTATACGGCAAGGCGACCACAACCTATAAAAACCAGATCGACGACTTTTTCAGCGCGATTAAATACTGAATCTGTTTTAAAAAGGCTCCCCTGACAGATGCGAACACAGCGTTTGTCAGGGGAGCCTTTTATTTATGTTCAGATTCCTTTTGAAATTCCAGAATATCCCCCGGCTGACAGTCCAGCACATCGCAGATCGCGTTTAATGTGGAAAAACGGATTGCGCTTACTTTGCCTGTTTTGATTTTGGACAGGTTCACGTTGGCCACTCCCACCCTTTCAGCCAGCTCGTTCAGGGACATCTTTCTGTCAGCCATTACCCTGTCAAGTCGTAAAATAATCGCCATTGCATCACCTACAACGTTTCATCGGACTGTTTCTGCAGATCGGTTCCATATTCGAAAACCAACGCGATACAAAACATGATCAGTCCTAACACGATGATCATTCCGCCCATCGACCGGACTTCCACTACTTTCTGCCCTCCGGATGTCAAGGGGCGTAAAGCATTAAAGACCATCCCGAAGAGCATCTGTACCGGCTCCACCGCCACAAGCAAAACGGCTATTTTTTTTAACCGATTTACGTTTTCCCTAGTAAAGGGCGTACTGTTCAACTGAATTTCCTTCAGCAGCCCCGAAGCAATGAAAAGAATGGCAAGTATCGCCGCAGAAGTCACTGCGTTTAAAAGTATCGTGTAAAAATGAAATTCCTGCCTGTCGAGCGGGACAGATCCAATCGGGAAAAACCAGGTGAATATCGGTACGACAATAGAAAGTATTAACACTGCCTGTACCAATCTTACAACGACCAGGGCAGTCCTGCCGACCCTTTGGACCCTTGCACTATTTTGATTCATAACGGAACCTCCTTTGTATTTTTCATCTACAGTATAACAGGAG
>UREO01000251.1 GCA_900546895.1 uncultured Oscillospiraceae bacterium | reverse complement strand
GAGATCTGCGCATGTCTCGTGGGCTCGGAGATGTGTATAAGAGACAGGTCTATGTTCTATATAGAGAAGATCCCCATTTTGTCGAAACAAGAGGAGGCTACAACGATGAAAAAGAGTGCAAATGCGAAAAACAGGATCCGGGTCCTTTCCGCTGTGATGATCGGAACCGTCTTCCTTTCCCTGACCGCCTGCGGCGGGAGCCAGACCGCCACATCCTCCGCGGCGGGTTCCGCATCCGCCGCCGGAGCGTCCAGCGGGAAGAAATGGGCTGGAAAGACCCTCACGGTCTGCAGCTGGGGCGGCGCGATTCAGGCGGCACAGAAAAAAACAATCTTCGATAAATTTGCCGAAGAAACCGGCTGCACCATCGTGGAAGATACCGACCCAAGCCCCGCAAAGGTAAAAGCGGCCGTTCAGGCGGGAAAAATGGAGGTCGACGTATGGGATGTTGACACGGATTTTGCTTTCCGCGGTGAAAAAGAGGGCTTATTTGAAAAACTCGACTTTAACGTCATTAAAAAAGACGGTCTGGTTGAAAATTTTATAACGGAATATTCCGTACCGTCGGAAATGTCCGCGATTTGTATTTCGTGGAATACGAATCAATTTTCCGAATCGAACCGACCGAAAAACTGGACGGAATTCTTTGATTCCGCGAAATTTCCCGGCAGCCGCACGCTGTACTCCAACCCGATGTCCATGCTGGAAGCGGTGCTGATGGCGGACGGCGTTTCGATCGACAAAATGTATCCGCTCGACGTGGACCGTGCCTTCAAATATCTGGACGCGCATAAAAAAGACATCCAAACCTTCTGGGATTCCGGTTCCCAGTCCGTCCAGTTGGTTTCCAGCGGTGACAACCCGCTCGGCGAGGTCTGGGCAGGCCGTATCATCAAGGCAAAGGAAGAGGGCCAGCCGGTGGAATACGACTGGAATCAGGCGATCATCACCAGCGATTCCTGGGTGATCGGGAAAAGCTCGAAAAACGTTGAGATGGCAAACGACTTCATCGCCTTCGCGACCTCCGCGCAGGTTGTGGCAGACTACGCGATCGAGTATCCCGGTAACGCGCCCTGCAACACGGACGCCTACAAGCTCATGACGCAGGAACAGGTCGACAAGCTGGCGTCCTCACCGGAAAAAGTAAAGAATCAAGTTTACTACGATGTGAAATGGTGGGTCGACAACTATGACGCCGTTTACCAGCGCTTCCAGGAATGGAAATTAAGCTGATCGACCGTCCGTCTTTACGGCAAACCGCCGCAGCACGGTACTGCGCCGGACTGTCGTTTCCGTACGAAGAAACACAACCAACTTTACAGCTTACAGCAATTTCATTTCAGTTTGCGAGACAAAACCCGTTCTTCCCCCGCCGAAGGCGGGGGAAGAACGGAACCTTGTTGCAGAATCAACTGGAAACGCTGTAACTGAAAACACCGCAGGAGGGCTTTCTAATGGTAAAAGATTTTGAAGTCGCGATGGACGGAATCCGATATAAAAACAAAGCGAAGACAGGGAAAGACGAGAAAGCGGAGCGGAAGGGTCTGCTCGGAAGAAATTTATTCAGGCCATGGATGCTGATTATCCCTCCCGCGCTGTTTTTTGCGGTTTTTCTGATTTTTCCGCTGCTGCAGATTCTTGCGCTCAGCTTTACGGGCGCCCAGAGCGCCCTGACCGTGGACTCCTATGTCAAATTTTTCAGCAGCGACGTCTACCTGAAGGTGATTGTTACCACCTTCCGTATCAGCCTTGTCGTAACCCTGGCCTGTCTGGTTCTGGGCTATCCCGTGGCATACGCCATGACGGTCTGTTCCAAAAGGATCAGCTGCCTGATTATGATCGGCGTGATGATCCCCTTCTGGACCAGCCTGCTGGTGCGCACCTACGCGTGGATGATCCTGCTACAGACCAACGGCGTAATCAATAATATTCTGAAAGCGCTCGGCCTGATCCGACAGCCGCTGGAGCTGATGCACAATGAGCTCGGCATTTATGTCGGCATGACGCATATTCTTCTTCCCTATATGATTCTTTCTCTCTACCCCGTGATGCAGGGAATCGACCGCAATCTGATTCTGGCTTCCCGCACGCTGGGTGCAAAAAAGGGCTATACCTTTTTCCGGGTTTTCGTACCACTGAGCATGCCCGGCGTTTCCTGCGGCTCCATCATCGTTTTCGTCAGCAGTATCGGCTACTACATCACCCCGTCCTTACTGGGCGGAGCCAAAAACGTGATGATTTCGCAGACCATACAGGCGCAGATCAACAAGCTGATGAACTGGCCGTTCGCTTCCTCTATTTCCGTCGTGCTTCTGATTCTGACGTATCTCATTTTGTTCCTGTCCAAAAAAGTCATGCATGTGGAAAAACTGTGGTAGAAAGGAGGAGCATCGATGATGTTATGGATTGTCGCCGCTCTGATTATGCTTTTTCTGGTCCTGCCGGTACTGATTATCGTACCGATGTCATTCAGCTCGTCCCGGTATCTTGAATTTCCGCCCCCGGGCTTTTCCCCGCAGTGGTACCAGGCATTCTTCAGCAACACCCAGTGGGTGAATTCCCTGAAAATCAGCTTTGAGCTGGCGATCCTTACAACGATTCTTTCGCTGATTCTGGGAATTCTCGCCGCGGAGGGGCTTTCCAAATCGGACTTCAGGGGTAAAAACACCATTATCGAAACCTTCATGATGCCCATGCTGGTGCCCGGTATTATCGTCGGCATCGCGGTCTACCGGTTTGAAGCGGGAATCAACCTTTCCGGCACCTTCAGCGGGCTGCTGATCGCCCACGTCCTGATGGCGGTTCCGTTTGTAATCCGCACGGCGCTCGCCAGCCTGTCCGGCCTGAACCCGAACTACGAGCTGGCGTCCCGCAGCCTGGGAGCAAACAGCTTTCTCACCTTTCTGCGCGTGACCGTGCCGATGATCAAACCTGCGCTGTTTTCCGGCGCGATGTTCGCTTTCGCCACGTCGTTCGACGAGATCATCGTGACACAGTTCCTCTGCGGCGTACAGATCACGACCCTTCCGAAGAGAATCTGGGACGGCCTGAATCAGCAGCTCGACCCCACTATTACCGCCATAGCGGCGATCGTGATCGTTTTCATCACGGCAGTTATGCTCCTTTCCAACGCGAAAACCCTGTTCGGCCGCGAGCCGAAATACCAAGTTCAGGAAGAAACCGTACTGGACGACGATTGACCGATAAAAATTTGCAGCAAGGGCGGAAAACAATGACAGATTATAAAGCGGAGATTTTACGGAAGAGCAGAAAGTACTGGAATCCCAGCAAGGTGGAGGACTTCCACAAAAAGGGGATCGACCTTGTGATGGGGAAACGGGAGGGGTACCGCTTCTGGGATATGGACGGCACGGAATTTCTTGACATTCATTTGAACGGCGGCACCTACAATCTGGGACACCGCAACCCCGAGGTGATCGGGGCGATGATTCAGGCGACGGAGGAATTCGACGTCGGGAACCATCACTTCCCGTCCATTGCAAGGGCGGAGCTGGCGGAACAGCTGGCAAAGCTCTGCCCCGGGGATCTGAACTATTCCGTTTTCTCCACCTGCGGGGGCGAAGCGGTGGATGTCGCCATTAAAAGCGCCCGTTACACGACCGGACGGAAAAAGGTGATTTCGATCAAGGGCTGCTACCACGGACACACGGGGCTTTCCGTTTCCGCGGGAGACGACATGTTCAAGCTGCCGTTTCACTGCGAGGGCGAGCCGAACACCTTTGTGCAGGTTCCTCTCAACGATATCGGCGCCATGGAAGCGGAGCTGAAAAAGGAGGATACCGCCTGCGTTCTGGTAGAAACCATTCTGGCCACCTACGGCTTTCCCCTGCCGGAGACGGGCTATCTCAAAGCGGTAAAAAAGCTTTGCGAACGGTACGGCGCGCTGTATGTCGCTGACGAGGTGCAGACCGGCCTGATGCGTACCGGCAAGCTGTGGGGCTTTGAGCACGAGGGGTTCGTACCCGATATGCTGGTGACCGCAAAGGGCTTCGGCGGCGGAATTTATCCGATTTCCGCGACGGTCATGAACCGGACGGCGGGAAAATGGCTGTTTGAAATCGGGCGCCTGCACGGCTCCACCTGCGGCGGCTCCGAAATCGGCTGTAGGGTGGCCGCCAAGGTGCTGGAAATGACGACACGCCCCTCTACGGTCGAAAATGTCGTTCAAAATCAGGCGATCCTGAAACACGGCGTTGATGATCTGATGAAAAAATACCCCGGCTTCCTGACCGAGTACTCCCAGCGCGGGGTCATTCTGGGACTGGATTTTGACTGCGAGGATGCCAGCGTATCCGTCTCAAAGCCGCTTTACGACCACGGCGTATGGGCGCACAACGCCCGCCTGCACCCCGGGACTTTGCAGATGAAGGTTGGGCTGCTGTGCGACCGTGCGTTTATTGACGAACTTTTTGCCAGAATGGACGAGGGGCTA
>UREO01000250.1 GCA_900546895.1 uncultured Oscillospiraceae bacterium | reverse complement strand
ATAATAATGGTTCCGCCGTTGGCGCGGACCTCATCCATCATGTTCAAAGCAATTACCATGGGAAGATTCAGCTCGATCAGCTGCATGCTCAGGTAAAGATTACGCTCAACGTTGGTTGCGTCCACGATATTGATAATCCCGTCCGGATGATTGTTCAGTATAAAGTCGCGGGTGACAATTTCTTCACTGGTATAAGGGGAAAGAGAATAGATGCCCGGAAGATCCACCACCGTAACGTCGCGGTGCCCGCGGATGACCCCGTCCTTTCTCTCAACCGTAACTCCCGGAAAATTTCCCACATGCTGGTTGGAACCGGTGAGCTGGTTGAACAGCGTTGTTTTCCCGCTGTTCTGGTTCCCGGCTAACGCAAAAATCATCGGCTTAACGTCCCTTCCACTTCAATCTTTTTTGCATCCTCAATCCGAATGGTCAGTTCGTAGCCTCGAAGATGGATTTCAATGGGATCGCCCATCGGCGCAACCTTTCTCACCATCACTTCCGTGTGGGGAGTCAGGCCCATATCCAGCAGCCTGCGCCGCAGCGCACCCTCCCCCCTGACTTCAACAATCTTTGATTTTCGGCCGATTTGCAGTTCATTTAAGGTCATAAGAGCCTCCGTCATCTGATTATTCCTTATTTACTTGTAATTTTTTCCAGGCATATGTTAGCCTATGCTAACATATGCTATTTTAGTCTGTATAATGGGATTTGTCAAGGAAACCATAGCTAATTGTTAAATGTTTTTCAAAACAGATTTCTGCATTCCTTCTCCCATTTTTTTGTTTCAAGGCGCAAAAAAGCGGCCGCAGCAGCGAACCGCTTTTTCATATTGTGAAACAAAAACTGAAAATGCCGCATTATTTAAAATTTCCGTCCCATGCGGTACCGGTAATCTCCATATCCTCGCTTCCGAACATAAAATCGCATCCGTTTATACCCATTGGAACCGCAATCAATCCCATCCCTGTTGCTGCAGTTTCTGCGCGGAAGCCTTCAGCTGTCTGCGCCTCTCCGGATAGTCCGGCAGAACCTGCCCGACCAGCGCCCAGAAGCGCGGAGAATGGTTATGCTCGACAGTATGCGCAAGCTCATGGACGACCACATAGTCGATCTGCTCCGGCGGTACAAGAATCAGCTTCCACGAATAACTCAGGCGGTTTTTTCCGGAGCAGGAACCCCAGCAGGTACGCGCCGAGCCGATTCGCACGCCAGAAGGCTGAAAACCGGTACGCCCGGCGTAATCCTCCGTCCTGCGCGAAAGGACGTCCAGCGCAATCGCCTGATACAGGCGGACGAGCTTCGGTTTCAGCGTTTCAAACGCTTCCCGTGGCAGGATGAAACCCGTCCCGTCAAAAGCGACGCGTTCCCCGGGCAGTACCGGATATTCCTTACCCATCAGCGGCAGCGTTGAACCCGGAGAAATGCTGAATTCCTGCCGGGCAGCGGCGTTCGCCGCCATCTGAGAGGATTTTTCCTCTATCCACTCCTGCTTTTCACAGATAAAGCGGTCGATTATCCCTTGGGCGGCCCTCAGCGGAGCGCGAACGGTTACGTTGCCATCCCGGTCTACACAGATGGCAATGGTTTTGCGCCGGGAACGGATCAGTTGATATTCCATTTACTTCCCCCTGCGTTTCATTCCCCGGATGACCGCTTTGGTCCGGTCGTCCACACGGAAGGATTCCACGATTTTCTGCAGCGTTTTGTTGTAAGTCCAGTCGTCCAGACCGTCCGTGCGCAGATAAGCCATAGTCTTTTCCGGATATTTCACAAAGCAGACGGACAGCGCCCACGCCACGCCCATCTTGACATAATAGCCGTCGTGGCGCACCCGGTAATAAATTTTCAGAACCGGATCGATGGTTTCATCCGTAATAAAATAATCCATCAACATAATGACGGCAAAGCGCAACTCGTACTCCCTGCCGCTTTGCAGATACGGCTGCAAAAAAGCAAACAGCCGTTCCCGGTCCTTCGCCGCCGCTTTCAAAGTGGAGCAAAAGCCATCACACACCGCCCAGCTGTTGATTCTCGGAACAAAGTCCTCGATCAGGGCGAAAAGCTCGTCCTGCTCCATTTTGGCATAGCCGATCAGAAACCCGCGCAGCATGATTTCCTCCATAGAGGCGTCCCGCAGCCCCGCAAGGCAGGCGCGCCAGTTGCCCTTTCCGATCTGCTTTGCAAGCGCCCGAAGCTTCGGGATACGCACCCCGAGAATATGCTCCACCCCGGGAACAATTTTATACTGCATTTCGCGGTACGGTTCGTCGGCCAGCGAAAGAAGATGCTCCGAAAGTGAAGGATAATCGCTGTATACAAAATCGTTTTTCATATTATTTCCCCTGCTGTGATTTGGTAACTCTATTATATATTTTTTTGGGAAGAAAGACAACAGCCGCCGATCAAAATGACCGGCGGCTGAAAGAGCTTAAAAAAATCTTCCACAGCAGGAAAAGAAATAAACGAGCAGCAGCTTAACCAATAAAAGAAGGATCATATCAATTCCGCCTTTGATGAATCATGCTCCTGCTGCCGAAATACGTTGCAAGGAAATATCCCCCGTAGATCACCAAAAAAACCGCGGCGGTAAAAACGGTGTTGCCCATAATATCCAAGTGACCCAACATCTGCACTACGTTGTTTGCCACCTTGATTCCGACATAGGAATGGACGATGGCCAGCGAGAGTGGAATGAAGAAATAGATACCGATTTGTCTGAACAGAGCGCGGTTGACCATTTTTTCCTCTGCGCCCAGCTTTTGAAGCAAGCCGTAACGCTCCAGATTGTCCGATGTCTCGGAAAGCTGCTGCAAAGCAAGCACTGCCGCGCTTGTGATCAGAAAAACAAGCCCGATATAAATAGCAAGGTAGGACACGACCGTTTTTAATCCGGCACCCTGTTCCATGATATGAGTTCTGGAAAGTTCCATGTCGTAAGGGCAAACGATCTTTCCGCTTTTTACAGCGTCGTCACTGTACACTGTTTCCAGCTGCTGCAGAAACTCCTGCTCGTTTACGCCCGCCTTATAATTCATATTGAGAAATCCATTTTCAAACACAAGGCCGTTTATCATCGCATCCGGAACAATCAGGGTGCCGGAATCCGACTGCGTCATAGACGTCTGCAGGGTCGTACTGTAGAAAGCCTTTTCCGCGCTCTTCAGCTGTTTTCCACTCAAAGTGATTTTTCCGCTGTTCTTCAGAAAAGATTCAAGGACGGGCTGGAACTGATAAAAATTGCAATTTATGGCGAATTCATCGGCTTTAAGGGAAATTCCCGGTTTGCCCTGCATTTTGGCGGCACGGTTATAATCAGTCAGTGAAATGATCGGCATCGGAATCCGGTTGATTTCCGAAATCTGGTCTTCGCTAAAATTTTCCCGAAGCAGTGAATCGTCAAAGTGAAAATCGCCGTACTTCAAATCGGAAGAATAATAGTTTAATTGCGCGTACTCTTTCGCAAAACGGTCAAGGGCTATTTGATCCTCCGTCATTATTTTCGCAAGGTCTTTCGGTTGTGCTTTCGCATTACTCTTTTGATTTCCGTAATAGGAAAAAGTGATGTCATACGGCGTGGATTCCTTGATGCCTGTTGTCAGAACATCCGCCAATCCCATGCCGGTTGACAGGGTTCCGATGGTAACCAGCAGCATAATGCAAATGACCGACATGGAAACGAAGGTTGTGTTGATCTTGCTGTTGAGCTGACGCAGGATAAACATATTCAGGTCTTTGTAGTACAGGTTTTTGTTGGCCTTGATTACCCGCAGCAGGAATCCGGAAAGGGACAGAAAGAACAGCAGCGTGCCAATACAGCCCAATACAATCGCCATAGTAAACATTGCGTTTACTTCCAGCATTCCGTTCTTTGTAATCAAATAATAAGCCGCACCGAGGCAGGCAACCGAAACAAGGAACAGAACGACGGATATCCAAAGGCTTTTGATTTTCAGGTTTTCGTTCTTTTTTCCGTCTGTCAGCAAATCAATCAGCTTTAGTTTAGAAATAGAAACCGTATTGAAGATCATAACAATCAAAAAGATGATGCCAAAGTAAAGCATCGTTTTATAAAACGCGTCGATAGAAAAGGCAAACTGAAACGTCTTCATACTCACTTCAAACATTTTGGCGGTAACTACGCTAAGCCACTGTGAAGAAAAAATTCCTACAACCAAACCCACGGCAAGAGCAAAAATCCCGATAAAAAAGGTTTCAAGCACGACCATGCATGAAATTTTTCCCTTCTCCATTCCCAGCGTCATGTAAATGCCGAGTTCTTTTTTTCGGCGCCTGATTAAAAACCGGTTGGCGTACACGATTAAAAAGCCCAGAATGACCGAAATAAAAATCGAAACGTAGCCGATCGACTCGGTAAGCAAATCCATTGACTTACTCTGAACGGCACTGATATTCAGCATGGCTTTCTGGGAATCGATGGAGTTAAACATATAGAACAGGC
>UREO01000249.1 GCA_900546895.1 uncultured Oscillospiraceae bacterium | reverse complement strand
GTTTATTACCTTTACAATCGGAAAACAGAAAAAAATTGCGCTGATTGCCCATGACGGAAAAAAGCAGGAACTGATTGAGTGGTGCGCGAAAAATCAGGATGTTTTGAAAAACCATTTTTTGTGTGGTACCGGAACGACGGCAAGAATGGTGACCGACCGGACAGGCCTTCCCGTAAAGGGCTATAACAGCGGGCCGCTTGGCGGCGACCAGCAGATCGGCGCTAAAATCGTGGAGGGAAATATCGACTTTGTGATTTTCTTTTCCGATCCTCTGGAAGCACAGCCGCATGATCCCGACGTAAAGGCGTTGCTGAGAATTGCCCAGGTGTACGATATTCCAATAGCGAATAATAAGGCAACCGCCGATTTCCTAATTAATTCCAGCCTGATGAATCAGGAATACGAGCATCAGGTCATCAATTTCCGGCAGAAGGTAATCGACAGGGCCAATAACCAAGGAAAATCCATTCAGTAATCAGTAAGGAGATAGGAAATTAAATTATGATGACTGTGAAAATACTTTTGAACAGCGTTGAGAAGGTAAAAAAATTCACTTCCAGCATTAGCAATGAGGAAGTGGACTTTGAAATTATTGAGGGAATGCATATTGTGGACGCCAAATCGATTATGGGGATTTTCAGCATCGATTTGTCCAAGCCCCTTCAGCTGAACATTCATTCCGACGATCAGAAAATTCTGGATAAAATTAAGGATTTTATTGTTGAAAAATAAAAAAAGCATGAACATCTTATGCTTTTAGCCGTTTTGCGGCAGAATGTATCTGGAAATAAGCAGTACCCGCAAAGGCAGATTCAGCCTTGCGGGTACTTTTATTATCATGTCGGCAGTCAGACGCCGAAGAGCTCCGCCAGTGCCGGGCGGTTGAGGCCTACCCCGATCACGCACAGGCGGCCCGTATAGTCGGGCGCGATCGGACGAAGCTCGAACTCCTCCGGCACGAAATCAAACTGTGTCCAGTCCTTTTCACCCACCGGCACAATCCCCTTTGCGCGCAGAACCGTGCCGTATTTTTCGGAATCGGAGAGCGTTTCCAGCATATCCTTGATTTCTTTTTCGGAGAAGGTGCGCGGCGTTTCCACACCCCAGTTCTCAAACACATCGTCGGCGTGGTGATGTCCTTCGCAATGGTGATCGTGCGTATGCTCGTGTGATTCGCAGTGATGGTCGTGCTCGTGCCCATGGCCTTCACAGTGATCCCCGTGCTCGTGCCCATGCTCATGATCCCCGCAGTGGCCGCCGTGCTTGTGCGGAGCTTCCTGTTCAATCAGCAAAACGGCGCCTTCCTGTTCCGCTGCAGTGATAATGGTCTCCGCGGAAAGCTCCTCCCACGGGGTCGTCATGATCTTTGCGAAAGGGTTGCGGGCTTTGATATCCTTCACCACCTCCGACAGCTTTTCCGCTCCGACCTTCTGTGTCCGGCTCAGAATGACTGTCTTTGCGCATTCGATTTGATTGCTGAAGAATTCCGAAAAGTTTTTGATATACATTTTGTATTTTATTGGATCAACAATTACTGCTTGTATATTAATTTCGCTGTCCGACTGAGCAATGACCTTTCTGCAGGCCTCTGTAATGTCGGAAAGCTTGCCGACACCGGAGGGCTCGATGATGACCCTGTCCGGGTGGTATTTTTTCAATACATCCTTTAAAGCGGCGTCGAAGTTCCCCAAAAGGGTGCAGCAAATACAGCCGGCGTTGATCTCTCTGATCTGGATTCCCGTGTTTTTCAGGATTCCCCCGTCGATCCCGATTTCTCCGAATTCATTTTCGATAATGACCACTTTTTCCGAGGACAGCTTTTCGTTCAGCAGTTTTTTAATCAGGGTCGTCTTTCCGGAACCCAGAAAGCCCGAAATAATATCGATTTTTGTGCTCATTGAGTTTCCTCACTTTCCTGTCATGGAATTCTTGCCGGTGTCCCGAAGCAGGCACAGCCGCCCGCCGGGAATGCCAACGGCCGTTGCGTCAGTAGGTGAAATAAATATACTCCTGCTTCGCCTTTTCCGCTTTTTCGATTTTAGTCACGTAACAGACGGGCATCGTCTGCCCCTGATAGTTTTCAATCTTGATCTCCCCGGTCACCCAGAGCCATTCGCCGTCCTGATACTGGGAAGCCGCGCTGCTGCGGCACAGAACCCCGCAGGGCTGCAAATCGGCGGCACAGCAGACCATGGCGTAGCGCGCCGGGACAAATTCGCTGGCTCCGAACGTGTTCATGCGGAAAACCTGCCCCTTCATCTTCAGGGTTTTTCCCTCATACTTTTTCATATTTTCATTGATGTCCTGATACCAGCTTGCGAACTGCTCGTCGGTGACGGTAATGATTCCGTTTTTATCCTCTCCGGGCACGCTGGAGGAAGGGGAGGAAACCTCAATTCCAATATCGTCCTTGCTGGTTGTGGTGTCCGGTATCACGGTCCCTTTGTCCGGCGCGGAGGAAGAGGGGGCTTGCGCGGCAGCACTGCTGTTCCGCGTGCTTCCGGCGGAAATTCCGAAAGAAATCGCCTGACTCTGGACCGCTCCCACCGGGATCAGGACCGCGGTGAGGATGGGAATCACCAGAATCATATTTTTGAGCGGTCTGGCATTGTGTTTCGGCGTTTTTGAGTAACGCAGCATAACGACGCCGATCAAAAACAGAAAGGCGGCGGCGAACCACAGAAATCCAAACAGCCGGGGATGAATATAGTTGGAAGCCTTACCCGAAACCAGCGCAAAGACAAACAGGACGGAGAGCGCCATACAGATCAGCGCCTGAAAAATCAGTTCGGAATTCGCTTTTCGTTTCATCATTTGCCTCCTATCAGGAAAACGGAAAACAGTAAAAAGACGGGGTAAGCAATCGTCAGCAGAGTGCAGGCCAACCTTACGATAAAGCTCTTTTTGAAATTGCTGCCCAGCATCAATAAGTTGGAAAGGTCAAGCATGGGACCCATTACGATAAAGCCCATGACCGCCGCCATAGGGAAAATATTCAGAAAGCTTCTGCCGATAAACGCGTTCGAGGTGGAGCAGACCGACATAAAAAAGGCGGCCAGCAGCATCAGCAGCAACGGAAGAATGATCCGGGAGCCCGTATTGCTGAAGTAGGAAACGGGAACCACCTGCTGCAGCACGGCGCATACGAAAGCACCGGCTACAATATATTTTCCCATCGTAAAAAATTCCTGGCCGGAAATCAGAAGCACCGACTCGGCTTTTGCCGCCGCACCGCTTCCCTGTACATTGACCGTCGCAGCAGAGCAGGAGCAGGCCGCGGAGGAAGAGAGAAAGACGTCTTCAGTCCGGACATGCGTCAGATTCAGGACCAGACCCGCGAGCAGTGCCACCGCCGTCCCCAGCAGGACGCGGTACAGCGCGTATTGCGGCTGCCCCGGAAACGCGTAAATCGTAGACAGGATCGTAATGGGGTTCATGGCCGGGGCCGCCAGCATAAAGACCATGGCTTTTGATAAAGGGACTCCCTTCTGGGTCAGCCGTGAAGCGATCGGGATGATTCCGCAGTCGCAGATGGGAAAGAAAAAGCCGGATACCACGGCCAGCGGATACCCCAGCCACTTGTGGCCGGTAAACATCCGCACAAGGGTATCGTCCGAAACAAAAACCTGCAAAAGTCCGGAAGCAAAAGAGCCAACCAGCAAAAACGGGACAGCCTGCATCAGAATGCCGATAAAGATCATGTTGATGCTTTTGATATAGGGAGGCGCGTTCAGAAAGAAATGGATGGCAAGGAAATACAGAACGACCAGCGCGGCTGCCGTGCCGATTTGCTTTTTTTTGCGCAGGCTGTTTTCTTTGCGTATTTCCTCCGGCTTGAGGACCCGCGCGGCGTACTGTTCCGCCGCCTCCTCCGTAAAGCAAAGCTCCGCTGTGCGGTTGCAGCTTTTTACCGTTGCTTTCAGCGCGTCGGTATCCCCGCCGCAGCGATTAAAAAAGACCGCGTCTGCATTGCTTAACTGATTCAGCATCATACTTCCCGTATTTTTCATATAGAGGGGAAAGGTGGAAGCCTCAGCGCAGAACAGAACCCGGTCGATCCGGTAATCTGCCGGCAGCCGCACGCGCAGCAGCTGCTCGATCGGCCATGTCCCGTTGTATTCGATCAAAATGAGGTCGGGGTCAAGCTCTTCCTTCATTTTTACAAACAGTCTTTTCCGAATTTTCCCCGGCTGTTCGATCTGTGCCAGAACAACGTCTTTGTTTGCCATTGCGTTAGCGCGGAATTCCGTCAGCCCTTCTTCGCACTGGAGAATCACAATCCGGCGGTATTCCTTGCAGTATTTCTGTTCCAGTATCTTTTGGATCAGCGTGGTTTTTCCGCTTTCCAGAAAACCGCAGATGATTTCAATTTTCGTCATCTTCAGAGCCCTCCGCGGAAATTCTGTTTGCGGAGCTGTCCGCGTGCTTTTTTATCATGATACCTTCCTCCGCACAGAATGATAT
>UREO01000248.1 GCA_900546895.1 uncultured Oscillospiraceae bacterium | reverse complement strand
GAAAAATCAGAAGAGGATATGCCGCGTTAATGCCCAGCAGGGACAGGATCATGTCGGTGGTCATTCCGGTGCAGACCGCCATGAAGGAGGAAAGGCACAATGCCGCCGCACAGATCAGCATCAGCCACAGCAGATAGGAAACTACGGTGACCCAGCAAAGCTGAAGCTGTACGGGGTAGGCCGCGCCCACAATAAACATGAGGGCGAAATTCAGTAGAATAGGCGCGTAAAGCGCGGTCAGGCTGGAAAGCAGCCGCCCCAGAATCATGGGCGTCCTGCCGACCGGCAGCGCGTGGAACAAATCCACGCTGCGCTTTTGATGCATATACCCGAACAGAGAGACGGAAATTACCAGAACGAAAATCAGGGACATCGGAGTTGCAAGCAAAGCGGTCAGCATAGTAACGCCGCTCAGATAAGTCTGCGTCCACATTTCGGGCGTGTAAATCTGGGTGGTAATCCGATTCTGCGTGTTTGCCATCAGAATCATCAGAATCATGGGCAGCGCGATAAACATCAGAAGCGTAAGAAGCGCCATCATACCGCGGTTTTTCTTCAGCGACCATAAGTATGTTTCCCAAAATTCTTTCCTGCGTCTAGTTGAGGATGTTTTCGAGGTCATAACCGGCCACCTCCATTTCACTGATAAATACTTCTTCAAGAGTGAGCGGGAGCACTTCTGCAAAAACAGGGCTCAACCCGTTTATCTTTTCCAAAATCTCGTCTTTTGAACCGCGGACCACCAGATTAATCAGGGAACCGTGCATTTCGGTCTTGATGATTTCCAGCGGCGCGAAGGCGCTGATTTCGGGCATGGGCTTGAACACCGCCTGCACCTTGTTGATGCCGAGCTTCAGCTCGTCAAGGTCGCGCTCAAACACGACGCCGCCCTTGTGAAACAGTCCCACGTGGTCGCAGAAATCCTCCAGCTCCCGCAGATTGTGCGAGGCGATAATTACCGTCATATCGCGCTGGGCGACTTCCCCGGAAACAATGCGCTTTAAAAGCTGGCGCATCACCGGGTCAAGGCCGTCGAACACCTCGTCCAGCAGAAGGCAGCTCGGCTGAGTCGCGATCGCGCAGACAATCGCCGCCTGCCGCTGCATCCCCTTGGACATATTCACGATTTTGCTCTTGCTGTCGATCGGGAACAGCCCGCACAGCTCTTCAAACCGCTTTTGGCTCCAGCCGGGGTATATGCGGGAGAAAAATCCCGCCATTTCTCTCAGCGTGGCCTGCGGCAGAAAATACGGAAAATCCGATATGAAGGCAATCTGCGACTTGACCTCCGAGTTTTCAAACGGCGCCGCTCCGTTCAAGAGTACCTCGCCGCCGTCCGGTTTATAAATTCCCGCGAGCGTGCGCAGAAATGTGGATTTTCCGGCGCCGTTGGAACCGACCAGCCCGAACACCGAACCCGATCCGATGGAAAAAGATATTTCGTCCAGCGCGGTGGTCGCGCCGAATTTCTTCGTTAGTTTTTTTGCTTCTATCATCGCTCACTCACCTCTCCCGCTTACAATGCTTTCCGCCCTTATCATGATTTGATTTTTTGTTATTCCAAGATCCGCGGCGGACCGGATTGCGTCGTCCAGCCTTTCCAGCGCAATTTCCCGCTGCTGGGAAATTGCGGAGAGGTCCTCGGAAAGAAAGGACCCTTTCCCCGGGATGGAACAGATAATACCGTCGCGTTCAAGCATCCGGTAGGCCTTTTGCACCGTGTTTGGGTTGACCCCCAGCTCCTGCGCCAGCGCCCTGACGCTCGGAAGCGGCTCCCGCCGGTCCACGGCGCCCACGGCGGCCATGCGTCGTATGCTTCTGTACAGCTGCTCGTAAATCGGCAGCCGGCTCTTATAATCGAGTGTGAACACCATCCTCACCTCTTCTGTGCTTTCTGTATTATTAAGGTTAATACAGTTAGACTATAGCACGCTTACTTCCTTATGTCAATCATCATTACAAAAATGTCAACAATAGAAAAACAGCGGAGAAAACGTTTACGGCCGGGTTTTCTGTTTGTGGTTAATCTCTGAATTCAAAAAAATTATATACGGGAACTTTCAGCAGGTCGGAGATCGCGAAAAGGATGTCCAGCGAGACCCCCGAAACGGCAAGCTCAATTTTACTTACGGTTGTTCTGTCAATGTCCAGCTTTTCCGCAAGAGCTTCCTGTGTGTATCCTTTGTCCTTCCGGTAATATGCGATATTCAGACCCAGCTTTCTGTATTGATCATAGTGCTTTAAATCCATGCCAATCACCCCAAACGAAAGGTCCGTTAACGGCCCGGTTTTTCTTCCTGCTATATTTCCGGTGGGGGCGGATCGTTTTTCGGGTCGGTTTTTGCAGCCTCCCTTTCGGCGGCGGGCTTCGCTTCAAACAGGGTAGGGAGCACGCCGATCTGGGTCAGAATCTTATAAAGAATCAAAAGCGCGGAAAAATAGATTAAAATCAGAAAATTCTGGGCCACCAGCGCGAAATAGATCGCCGCAAGCATCGTCAGCGGATGAATGTCGATCGATGAGGAAATCAGCTTCGGCTCAATGATCTGACGGATGGCGGTAATCAGCAGCCAGCAGACCAGAAGTGCGCCCGCTTTAAAGAAATTGCCGCTCACAAGGTAAAGAAGCGTCAGGGGGATATAAATGGTTCCGGGGCCGAGCACGGGCAGAATATCGGCGATGCCGGTCACAATGCTCAGAACAAGCGGATAGGGTACGCCCAGTGCGAAAAAAACGATCAGCGTTTCCACAAAGGTGATAAAATAAATCAGCAGATAGGAGCCGACGTATTTTCCGCTCATATTCATGCCGTGGCGAGACGCGGAGCGGATATTGAGCGCAGTTGTCCGGGAAAACAGCGACATGATGTGCGCTTTGATCGAGGTCATGTCCTTTGAAAAGAAGTAAGTGGAAAAAATCATGACGATGAACATGGTGAATATGGCTGGCAGAGAGGTTAGGAAGGTGAGCACGCTCGCCAGAATCGTTTTTACGATTCCGGCGCCGGATTGGGCGATATTCAGAATCTGCTGCTGATTTTGCTCGATATATTTGGAATTGATGCGATTCAAATACTCTCCCGCCATACTGATCAGGCTGTTGATCGGCGCGGTCAGGGCGCCTACGTCCGTGGTCAGATTGTTCAGCAGGTTGCTGATCTCATAAATCAGCCAGTAGCCCAGCAAAAACAGAAGGCCGAACACCACCACAAAAGCCAGAAGCGTGGAAAGCGCCGCGGCCGCCGAGGGATTGAAATGCATCCTTTTTTTCAGCTGGCGGATGACGGGCTGTACGATCAGTGCCAGCAGAAATCCCGCCAAAAAAGGAAACGTGAATTTCAGCGTAAGCGCGAAAAAGTAGAAAAGCAAAGTAAACCCTACGAAAAAGGCCAGTAGCGGCTTTAACCGGGTAAGCTGTCGCCTGTCAAACAAAATCATATCCTCCTTGCCTTTTGCTGTCCGAAATAGTAATATAATATCATTATATTCGATCTTTTGCAAAAAAGAAAGCAGAAAAAGAGCGCCCCGCTCAACGCGAAGCGCCTCAACCTGCTCCGTTATTCCAATACGATTATTTTTCGCGGCCTAAAAGCCAGTCGACTGAAACATTTAAAATATTAGCTAAAGCAGAAAGTTCAAAATCCGTTACATAGCGGATCTGGCCTTCCAATTTAGATAAGCCGGAGGCGTTCATATCGACACCGTTAACCTGAAGCTGAGCCAGCAGCTCTTTCTGCTTCATCCCTTGGTTTTTGCGTGCCATCTCCACACGCGCACCGACTAAATTACGAGTTCCAAGTGCCTGTTTGCGTAATCTCACTGAATTCATCTCCCCACGAAATATTTTTTACGCACATACATATTCCATCTGCACAGTGCCTGTAACAAAATTTCCTGAAAATTTACAAATCATTGGAAATTTACCAGCGTAAATTCTGTTAATGTCATATAGTATAATATTTTATTGTTTATAATGCAATAAAATATAAAAAAATTTCACATAATGAACCAATATTTTTCAAATTAGTAATAATTTCATCATATTTACATTTCTTATTTGTTATTTTGCCTTAACCTTGTTATAATATTCTTCATATAGCTTATAATTTATTGTAATTTCAAAAAGAGATTTTTCTATAAACCGGGATACCGTGATGGTATCCATAAGGACACTTTACTGCTGTTCTATAATATGATGACCGGCACGGGTGAAGTTACAGCAAAATTTAATAATTTATTGGAGCTGAACAGGATGAATGAACGGAACGGGTTTAAAACCAACCTGACCATGCTGACCGATTTTTATGAAATCACCATGGCTAACGGCTATTTTACAAACGGCTATCAAGACACGGTTGTCTATTTTGACATGTTTTTCCGGCGCGTGCCAAGCGACGGCGGCTACGCGATCATGGCCGGTGTCCAGCAGGTTGTGGAGTATCTGGAGAACCTGAGGTTTACCGAAGAGGATCTTC
>UREO01000247.1 GCA_900546895.1 uncultured Oscillospiraceae bacterium | reverse complement strand
GAGATCTGCGCATGTCTCGTGGGCTCGGAGATGTGTATAAGAGACAGAATTAGCAAGATGGATACTCCATGTAGAACATTTCCGCAATAGACAAGAGTTAAAAATTTTTTATATTAAATTTTTAATTTCCTATTGTTTTTTGTACAGGTTTGATATATGATAAAGAAAAGATCGAAACACGAAGGACGATGTACCGTGTCAATAAAAAAAAATCTGGATATGATTGTCTATGAGAAAATAAAAGACAGCCTGATCAGCGGGGAGTACCTGCAGGGGCAAAAAATCTTTGTCGATGAGCTGACGGACAAATACGGCGTAAGCCGTACTCCCGTTATTCAGGCGGTCAAATTGCTTGCGAACGAGCGGATTCTTGAAGTGAAAAGCAACGGCCGCATCATTGTTCCCCAGTACGACGATAAGGAAATCACCGATATCTGCAAGGCAAGAATCCTGATTGAACGATTTGCCGTCACAGAAATATGCGATAAAAAAGACGGTGACGCGGTGGAATCCCTGATGCAGCCCGCGCTGCTGTGCGGTGAGTACGTTAAGCAAGGGGAGTATGTGAAATCCTGTAAGGAAGATCTCAGCTTTCACAAGAAAATGGTTGCTTTGGCGGGCAACGACTGCATTACGGACGTGTATGACTCCATTCAGGGAAGATTCCTGGTCGCCAGCTATCTTACCATGAACTCTACAAGCCGGATGCAGGGGGTTGCGTCCGCAGATCATATGGCCCTGCTCGCGTACCTGAAACAGTTTGACAAAGACAAAGCCATTGCTCTGGTCGAAGAACATATTTTAAGTATTCGCGGCCAGCTGCTGGAAATCCGTAAAAAGTCCGGTTTTCCAGTAGCCTATGAAATGTAATAGGAAATGAAACATCCCTCCCGAATTGGGAGGGATTAAAACAAATAAATAAAAAATTTTTTATTTTAAATTAAAAATAAAGTTAATTGTTCGATCTAGCTGATTTTGGGATGCTTTCTCTGCGGCAGCCCCGGAATCCGGCTTTTGAGATATTACATGGATTTATACCAATTGATCCAGAACAGGGAGGTCACGGAATGTTAGACGGTAACAACATTCAGGTGGGCGCTGGAAGATACACCCAATGCCACGGCGCGCTGAAGCAGATCGGGCAGGAAGTATCCTTCTGCGGGAAAACAGCCTACATAGTAACTGATTCAACGGTTTGGAACAAAACCGGCCATATTGTAAAAGAAAGCATGGAAAAAAGCGGGGTCCGCTTTACAGTTGACGAGTTCGAAGGGCCCTCCACGCAAAAATCCTTTGAATGGATCGCGAAAAGGCTGCGGGACACCGGTTCGGAAGTGGTTGTCGGCCTGGGCGGCGGCAAGGTAATTGATATCGCAAAGGGAGCGGGAAACCTTACGGACAGAAAAATTATTACGGCGCCTACTTCCGCAGCGACCTGTGCGGCTTACGCAGTTCTGTACGTAACCTACGGCGAAGACGGCTCCGTCGCCTGCAGCCAGTTCTTGGCGCATGAAATCAGCGCGGTGCTGGTGGACCTGGACTTTGTCGCTGACAACTGCCCCACACGCTATCTGGCTTCCGGCATTGCGGACGCAATGGCCAAAAAACCGGAATTTTATTTTACTATGCTCAACCTTGGCACGGAGGGAATGACGGCAACTTCGGAAGTCGCCACAGGGATCGCGGACTATACCTATAAAAATTATATCCAAAAGGCACTGCAGGCGATTGAAGACGCGAAAAACAGGGTGGACAGCCTTTTGCTTGACGATGTGATCTGTATGAATATCATGCTGACCGGCATCGTTTCCGATTTATCCACCGGAGGAAAGCAACTGGCCATTGCCCACAATTTCTACGACGCCGTCTGCTGCCTGCATAAGGAAGCGAGAAGAAATTTCCTCCACGGGGAGATCGTCGGCCTGGCCATTCCTTTGCAGATGGCCGTCAACGGCTCGCCGCAGAAGGAAATTGACGAAGCGAAATCCCTGCTTGCCGCCATGGGTATTCCCACCCGGATCGAGCAGCTTGGGATTGACTGCACCCCGGAAACCCTGCGGGAGCTGATCAATTATACGCACCGGAAGACGATTCCGGAAGATAAAGCCCTCTATGAAAAAATCAAAGAATATATGAAGGTCATTATGTAACCTGTTTTGTTATGAGAGTTTATTCATAATAAAATGCGGATAAATGAAAGGAGCTTACCTATGAAAAAAACCAGATTAACAGCATTTGTTCTGGCATTTTGTATGGCCTTGGGACTTGTGGGCTGCAACGGTTCCCCTACGGATTCCTCCGGCGCGGCCAGCGTGCCGGTCTCCACGGGTTCGGGAGCCGCGTCCTCCGGCGACACGATCAAGATTGGACTGATTGCTATGCTGACGGGCGCAAACCCCCTCAACGGACTCAGAATGCAGCAGGCGGTGCAGCTCGCGGTGGATGAGTACAATGATAAAGGAGGCTTGCTCGGGAAAAAGGTGGAACTTCTGACGGAGGATGACCAGACTCTGCAGGATATGGCGGTCACCTGTGCAAATAAGCTGATCAGCGAAGGGGTCGTGGGTATCGTTGGCCCGCACAGAAGCACAAACGCCATGGCGATCGAACAGGTTGTGGCTTCCGCCGGGGTGCCGACCTTGACCGGCGGAACAACGCCGAAAATTTCCCAGTTAAACAACAAATTCCTGTTCCGCTGCCGTGCTTCCGATGCGGTTTTCGCAGAGGTTGCCGCCCAATATGCGGTCGAAAAGCTTGGCGCGAAAAAAGTCGGAATGTTTTACAACAATGATGAATTCGGCACCGGAGGCAACGAGGTGGCGAAAGCCTACTGCCAAAAGGCCGGCGTGGAGTATGTTGCGGAAGGCCACAATACCAACGATAAGGATTTTACTGGCCAGATCATGAAAATGAAAAACGCGAAAGTAGACGCCGTTTTAATCTGGACACATGACCCTGAGCTCGCCATTCATGCAAGGCAGATCAAAGATTTGGGGCTCAATGCCAAGGTAATCAGTTCGCCCGGTATCACCATGCCGCAGGTCATTGAAATGTGCAAGCCCGAGCAGATTGAGGGCTGGTACGGCGTGACGGACTTCGTTTCCACCAGTACGGTCGATGTGACCAAGACCTTCATCAAGAATTTTGAAGAGAAATACAAGGTCCCCGCGGAACTCTATTCCGCTTCTTATTACGGCGCGGCCGTTTCTCTGCTGGAAGCCATCAAAACCGCCGGTTCAACGGACAGAACCAAGGTCAGGGACGCGCTTGCCGCTACCAAGGACCTGCAGGTCCCGGTCGGCACCATGACAACGGATGGCACCAACGACATGGTTCATGAGGTTCACGTTGCAAAGATGGTCAATGCCGAACCGGTCTATCAGGAAACAGTAAAACTTCAGTAACGTTATCTGGGAAGGAGTTTGTATGCCTCCCTCGCGTTGTTATGGCGGGAGGCATATAACGATGATCCGCATGTAGAAAAGGAGTGCAAGCCAATGTTGGCAATATTGATTCAACTTTTGGTCAGCGGGATCGCGCTGGGCTTTATCTATGGTCTGGTAGGCATAGAATATACACTCGTCTGGAACTCTACAGGCTTGCTTAATTTCAGCCATGATAAGCTGATTACCCTGGGCGCATATATCTTCGGGGGAACTCTGGTGTTGGGATTGGGAATGAACTCCTGGCTGTCAGTAATCGTCGCAATGATCGTTTCCGGAATCGTCGGGGCGCTTGTCGCATCCACCATCTTCAACCCGCTGAGAAACATGCGATCCACCATTTTCGCCGTCATGGGTACAATTATGCTCGGAAGAATTCTTTACGAGGCTACCCGCTTGATTTGGGGACCGATTCCCTTCACCGTTCCCAACTGGCTCACGGGAAACGTGATTATTCATGACATCAGCATTACAAAGGCAAATCTTTACATTTGCATTGTCTCTATTGTTGTCATCGCCTGTCTGCAGACCTTTCTCACCTTTACCAAAACCGGAAAGGCCATGCGCTGCGTCGCACAGAACAAAAAAGCGGCGGCGCTAATGGGAATCAACGTGTCCCAGAACATCTGCATCACAACAGGAATCAGTTCCATTATCTGCTGTATCATCGGTATGCTGATTATCCCGCTGTTCAACATTGATGTGAATATGGCTTCCATGATCGGGCTGAAGGGCTTTTCAGCCGGCGTGATCGGCGGGTTCGGATATATGCCAGGCGCCATTTTGGGCGGCCTGATTATCGGTGTTGTGGAAAATCTTTCCGTTGCGGTTTTGCCCGCGGTGTATAAGGATGTCGTATCCTTTGTTCTTCTCATTTTGTTCTTACTCGTTCGTCCCGGCGGAATACTGGGCAAAAGAGCATGAAAGGGGTGGCGGTATGACAAAATCAAATATCACAAAACTGGCCGGCATCGTTTTATTGGGCATCCTCATGCTGTTGGTGCCCGTGTTCGTCAAAAACAATTATTATATGCTG
>UREO01000246.1 GCA_900546895.1 uncultured Oscillospiraceae bacterium | reverse complement strand
GTCCAGAACGATCAGAGAGCCGTTAATTTCTTGTAAACCGATATAATCAAGAATCATGGCGTAACCACCTTCTAGGTAAAATTAGTAGTTTCATCCGGGCGTCAGGAAGCGAGAATCGCGGAGAGAGTCCGGTCTATTTCTTCTATATAGTCGTCGAACATCTCCAGCATGTTGTTGGGAATGTCGTATTTCATCTTTACCAGCTTGTCGAACAGCCCGGACTGCACAATGCCGGAAATCGGCACGGAAGCGGACACAAGCTGCTTTGCCTTTTTATAGAGATACAGAATTACTTTCATCATCAGCTTCTGCTTTTCAAGGGGAACAAAGGTATCTTCCGCGTGGAAAGCGTTCTGCTGCAGAAAACCGACTCTTATAATTCTGGCGATCTCAATAATCAGCTTCTGGTCGTCGGGCAGAACGTCCGAACCGATCAGCTTGACAATTTCCATCAGCTGGTTTTCTTCCTGCAGGATTTTATTGATCTCTTTGCGGTATTTGATAAAGTCTTCGCCCACATGCTCTGCGTACCACGGATCCAGATCGGTGAAATATTCACTGTAGCTTTGGGTCCAGTTGATGGCCGGGTAATGCCTTGCGTAAGCAAGAGCTTTGTCCAGCGCCCAGAAGCAGCGGGTAAAACGTTTTGTGTTCTGTGTGACGGGCTCGGAAAAGTCGGAGCCCTGCGGGGAAACGGCGCCGATAATGGTAATGGAGCCGTCCGTGCTGTTCAGGTTTTTGACCATGCCCGCGCGTTCGTAGAATTCGGAAAGGCGGCTGGGCAGATAGGCCGGGAAGCCTTCCTCGGCGGGCATTTCTTCCAATCGACCGGATATCTCGCGGAGAGCCTCCGCCCAGCGGGAAGTGGAGTCCGCCATAATGGCCACATGATAGCCCATGTCTCGGTAGTATTCGGCAAGCGTGATTCCCGTGTAAATGGAAGCCTCGCGCGCCGCGACGGGCATGTTGCTGGTGTTGGCAATCAGTACGGTCCGGTCGGTCATCGGCCTGCCGGATTTCGGATCGGTCAGTTCCGAAAACTCATCCAGAACCTGGCTCATCTCATTGCCGCGCTCGCCGCAGCCGACGTAAATAATGATATCGGCGTCGCACCATTTGGCGAGCTGATGCTGCGTCATGGTCTTTCCGGTTCCGAAACCGCCCGGAATTGCCGCCGTACCTCCCTTCGAAATGGGGAAGAGGGTGTCTATGACACGCTGACCGGTAATCAGCGGTACTTTTGTCTGCAGGCGCTCAGCCACCGGACGCGGCACACGGATCGGCCAGCGCTGGCAAAGGGAAAGCCGGTGCGTTTCCCCGTGTTCGTCCTGCAGCTCCACAATGGGTTCAGTTACTTTGTATTTTCCGTTTGCGTTTATCTTTGTGACCACCCCGGAAAGGAGCGGAGGCACCATGCACTTATGCTTGATGATGGTTGTTTCCGGGCATTCGGCGTAAACGTCGCCGCCCTTTAACCGGTCGCCCTCTTTCACGGTGACCGTAACGTCCCAAAGCCGGTTTTCATCCAAAGCGGACACGTTGCTTCCGCGGGCGATAAAGGCGCCGGACTGTTCCGCAATCCTTTTCAGCGGACGTTCGATACCATCAAAAATATTGTCGATAATTCCAGGGCCGAGCGTAACGTTCATGGGACTGCCGGTACCGGAAACAGGCTCTCCGGGCTTCAGTCCCGTAGTTTCTTCATAAACCTGAATGGTAATGAATTTATTTGTAATGCCGATTACTTCGCCGACAAGGTGTTCGTTCCCGACATATACCATTTCCATCATGGAAAAGCTGCGCGAGTCCTTTACGGTTACGACGGAACCGTTTATTCCGAATATTACATTCTGATTCTCCATCTCATTCATCTCCGTTATAGCAATTGGGTACAGGCTCAGACGATAGCCATCCCCGAGTTTTCTGCAAACCACTCGCGCTGGTCCTCCAACATGGAATCGAGCGTTATGTCCGCGGCAATCCCCATTTGGGAATTGTAGGCGCGAATCCCGCCGATATGAATGTCGGGGCTGATCTTGAAAGTACAGTCTTTTCCAAAAGCCCCTTTTATCAGCTTCTGGTAGGTCTCGTCTTCTTTTTTAATGCAAAGGACAGTGCCGGGTGTTGTGAAGGTCCCCGAAAGCTCGGCCGCGAATTTTTTCAGCAGAGAGGCATAACCGCTTTTCTGCGTAAACTCCGTCAGCGCGTTTTTAGCGCGCTCAAAAACCTTCGCGGTGATTTTCTGGCGTTGAGCAAGAAGCTCCTTCCGGCTTTCCATTTCGCGCTTGGCCATTTCACGGGAAATCCCGTTGCGCATTTCCGCCATTTCCTTTTGGATCAGCTGGTATGCTTCGGTCAGCACTTCCACTTCGGTTTCGTCCAACTCTTTTTGCTTGAATTCCGCCACTTCGCGCTCAATCTTTTTACGCTGTTCTTCCGCGTAGTGATTGATGGCAAGGTAAAATTTATTCATTTTATCATCATTGACAGCCATTGATTGAATCCCCCCGTTCACGCCGTAATTGCGGCTTAAATTTTCAGCCCGATGGCCTCGCGGACATAACGGGTAATCGAATCCTTCGTACGGCCGTTGCCGTGTCTGTCCGGAATTTCCAAAATAAGCGGGCGCTTTTGGTTGAGCTTTAAATTATAAATCAGATCCGGGCAAAGGGAAAGAAGGTTTTCCGTTATCAGAACAACGGCAACGTCTTCCATTGCCATGGCCTCCTTCAGTGCTTTCTGCACCTCGGCGGTCTCATGAACTACCACGCCGTCGATCCCGGCCAAACGCAGCCCAACCTGCGTATCCACATTGTCGCTTATCAGATAAAAGCGCATAGGCAGTACACCTCAGCTTTCAATCAGTTAAACCTTGTTCAGGATCAGAATGGAAATCAGCAGGCCGTACAGAGCGATACCTTCGCCCAAAGCCACAAAGATCAGCGCCTTACCAAACGCCTTCGGGTCTTCGCTGGTTGCGCCGATAGCGGCGGGGGCCGCCGCGGCAACGGCAATACCGCCGCCGATGCCCGCAAGGCCGGTAACGAGAGCGGCCGCAATCAGGCCAAGGCCGTTGGAAGATGCCGGAGCCGTTGCTGTATCAGAAGTGGACGGCCCGGCGGGAGTATCGGAAGGAGTGGCGGCGGAAGCCGCGACAGGAATCACAAAGGTAAGGACACAAACCGCCATAAAGGTCAAAAGCTGCGTCGCTACGGCACTGCGTACTTTTTTTCCGTTCTTAACGGAACGGATGGAAAAAATTACCGACGCGATTAGAAACAGTACAGGTAAGCTAATTAATACGAATTTCATGATAGTACCTCCATCAAATATCTGATTGATATGGTTATCGCAAAAAGCATTACTGCTCCCTGCGGACAACAACAGGATTGAACGGGCGGCCTCCGCCGTCGAAGAAACGACTGAACATCTCGTAGAATTCAAGCCTTAATACTTGAATGCCTACCAGCAGGCCCTCCAGAGCCATAACAAACACGTTGCCGATTATTATGGTCAGAACATATCCGATGCCGCCGGACATTTCGGCAAGCGTAAACACAACCAGCATCATACCGGCGTGGACAAGCACAAAAGCGCCTACACGCAGAAAGCTCATGGTGTTTGTCGCAAAGCTCAGCAGAAATTCAAACACCTCGAAAAAGTTCTGCATAATGAAATCGCCCCATTTTTCGGGTTTCCAGTCCGGTCTGCGCTCCACTAAACCGCCGAGCACTTCGCGGAAAAACATCACGGCGATCGGCAGGATAATGAAACAGACAACATAGGAAGGAGTGACGATCTGCCAGTCGAACAGCATCTGTCCGCCGAAACCGAACACCAGCGACGTATAGAAAATGAAACCGGCGACCCCGTTGGGGCCGAACAAAGCGTTTTCATAGTGCTTTCTCTTCAGCGAAGAGTAAATGTTGATTAAAATTGCCAGCATGACCAGCACCACGCCGATTCCCACCGCAGAATAGATAATCATGTTGGTGGTGGCGGGCTGCATTACTTGCACCGGCTTTTCGGCAAAGCCGAGCACACGGTACACTGGGTTCAGCGCGTTCTCAAATCCGAATACCGAACCGAAAACCAGTCCGAAAATAGAGGAAGAAAAGCCGCAGGGAATCAAAATCCTGCCCAGCTTCATCTGCTTCTTTTTCCACATGTACCAGCCGATCAGCGAAACGCAGAGCCCTTGGCCAAGGTCGCCGAACATGATGCCGAACAGCAGGAAATAGGTAAGAGCGACAAACGGGGTCGGGTCGACCTCGTCGTAACAAGGAAGCCCGTACATATCGACAAAGAATTCAAAGGGCCGGAATACCTTCTTGTTTTTCAGCTCTACGGGCGGGGAGTGAATCAGTTCTTCCTCGGCTCCCTCAAAGGTGTAATTCAGGGAATCCACCTTGTCGAGCTCTTTTTTGAAACGGTTTTCCTGATTCGCCGGAATCCAGCCGGTCAGGATAAAATTATCGTTATAGCGGGCGGCGTAGCGCCGGATCCCGAAATAGACGGATTGCTCGGTCAGCCAGGAATAAACCTTCCGGCACATCGTCTTTTCCTTTTTCCAAAGCGCTTCAAAC
>UREO01000245.1 GCA_900546895.1 uncultured Oscillospiraceae bacterium | reverse complement strand
CCCGACGTAAATGTGGATGTAAGCAAAGCCACCATCACCCAGACGGGCGACAACCGGGTGCGCATTGGCGGCATCAAGGGGAAGCCACGTCCGGATACCCTCAAGCTGTGCGTGGGCTACCACAAGGGCTGGAAAGTCGTTTCCATGCTGAGCTTTGCCTGGCCGGATGCCTACGAGAAGGCCCGGTACTGTGCCGATATCATCATGAAAAAAATGGCCCGCAAGGGGATGCGCGCTGAAAACGTGCATATCAGCTACATCGGTCTGAACAGCCTGCACTTGGGTGTGGCCGATATGAGCGAGGAAGTATTGAAGAACCAGAACGAGGTCGTTATGCGGATCGCTGTGTTCAGCGAGGATAAGGCCGAGGTTTCCAAAATTATTCCTGAAATCAGCCCGCTGCAGCTCAACGGCCCTCCGGGTGCATCGTTCTTCGGCGGCCGTGCCCGTCCGCAGGAGGTTATCGCCCTGTGGCCCACCACTGTGCCGCGGGATATACTGAAAATCGAACCGCGTATTTTGGAGGTGAAATGAGATGCCTGAAATTTATCTGAACGATATCGCCCACGGACGCAGCGGCGACAAAGGCGACACCAGCAACATCTGTGTTTATGCGCGCAAGCCCGAATACTACAAAATCATTGAGCGGGAGGTCACTCCCGAAAAGCTGCACGCCTTTTTCGGCGACATGGTCAAGGGCGAAATCACCCGTTACGATATGCCCACCCTGAACGGTTTCAACTTTGTGATGAGACACGCTCTGGGCGGCGGCGCGACCATGAGCCTGCGCCTGGACACCTTGGGTAAAAGTATGGGCAGCGCCGTGATGCGCATGAAAATTCATGTGGAAAACGGTGAACTGTAATGAGTGAACACGGCGCATTGGAAAACCTGACTGTTTTGGACCTTACCCGTGTTCTGGCCGGCCCGTTCTGTACCATGATGCTGGCCGATATGGGTGCCAACGTCATTAAAATTGAAGTACCCACCGGCGGAGACGATACCCGAACCTACCCGCCTTTTCGAGAAAAGAATAAGAACGGAGAGCGCGAGAGCCTGTACTTTGCCAATATGAACCGGAATAAAAAAGGCGTTACGCTGAATTTAAAGGCCGCGGAGGGAAAGAAAATTTTCCGCGAGCTGGTCAAAAAGGCCGATATTGTAGTGGAAAACTACCGCCCCGGAGTGATGGATAAGCTGGGACTGGGCTATGACGAGCTGAAAAAGATCAATCCGCGCATCATCTATGCGGCTGTGTCCGGCTTCGGCTGCTACGGCCCTTACCACCTGCGCCCGGGGTATGACATTCTGGCGCAGGCCATGGGCGGCATGATGTCCATTACCGGCGCGAAGGGCGGCGAGCCCACCCGTGCCGGCAGCGCTTTGGGCGATATTTTAGGAGGACTGCACGTGACCATCGGAATTCTGGCCGCCGTCAATGCCCGCACCATCACCGGCGCGGGCCAGCGTGTGGATGTCTCGCTGATGGACAGTGTAATCGCCGCCACCGAGAATACCGGTATTAAATACCTGGAAAGCGGCAAAATTCCGCCGCGAATAGGCAACCGCTACGCGGCTGTTTCGCCCTACGACGGCTTTCGATGCAAAGACGGCGTTGTCATTATCGCCTGCGGCAATCAGAAGCTGTATGACAAGCTCTGCAATGAAATTCTGAAACGACCGGATATGATCACCGACCCGCGTTTCGCGGATATGCCGGGCCGCCTGAAATATCAGGATGATATCCAGGTTGTCGTTGAGGATTGGCTGAAGGACAAAACGATGGAGGAGTCTGCTAAGATTCTGCTTGACCATGGGATTCCCGCGGGGCCCATTCTGGACATTGGGCAGATCCTGGCCGATCCGCATGTCAAGGAACGCGAAATGTTTGTCGAAATGGAGCATCCTACCCTCGGCCGCATTACCGTGAACGGCTGTGCCATCAAGCTGATGGACACCAAACCCGCCGTGCGCAGGCCCGCCCCGGCCCTTGGTCAGGACAACAAGGCCGTTTATGAGGGAATGCTCGGTTACAGTGATCAGGAAATTTCGCAGTTGGAAAAGGAAGGAGTTCTGTAACTGATTTAAACGAAACCATTATTAAATGTTGGGGAGGAAAAGACCGTGTCATTAGGAATTCTTGGCTTTTTAACCATTCTGGTGATTCTTTTCTTAATTTTAAGCAAAAAGGCTTCTACATTAACCTGCTTAATCGTGGTCCCAATGCTTACATGCATTATTGCAGGACACGCCGATAAAATTGGTACATACAGCGTGGACGGTATGAAAAGTGTTGTGGCGACCGGGGTTATGTTTATCTTTGCAGTACTGTTTTTCACCACAATGTCCGACGCGGGTGCGTTCGATCCGATCGTTAAAGGCATTTTGAAAATCGCTAAAAATGATCCTGTGAAAATTTGCTTAGGAACCGTTGTTCTAACCTGCGTGACCCATTTGGACGGTTCTGGTGCGACAACCTTTCTCATTACCATTCCGGCTCTGCTGCCGCTTTACAAAAAGCTGGGCATGCGTACATGGATTTTAACCACTCTTTGTGCATTGTCCGCAGGTACTATGAATATGCTGCCTTGGGGCGGCCCCACAATCAGGGCCGTTAGCGCCTTGCATTCTTCACTTGACCAAGTATTCACGCCAATGCTCATTCCTATGTTCTGCGGGTTGTTGAGTGTCTTTGCAATTGCCGTATATTTCGGCAAGAAGGAGAAAAAACGCTTGGCGTCAGAAGCCCTAACAGAGGATGTTTCTGCTGAGGAAGAACGGGCGACACAGGCCCTTTCCGGAAATGCTGAAGATTTGGCTCGTCCTAAGCTGTTTTGCTTTAATATTATTCTAATCATTGCTACGGTAGGGGTCATGGTTTCTTCTATTCTTCCGCCCGCGCCTACATTTATGCTAGCTTTGGTGATCACAATGGCAGTGAACTATCCCGACATTAAGCTGCAGAGCAAAATTATCAATTCGCATGCGGAAGCTGCGCTGATGATGGCAAGCATTCTTTTTGCCGCGGGTTCGTTTATTGGCATCATGCGTGGTTCCGGTATGCTGGACGCGATGGCAACCAGTCTGGTGCAAATTATTCCCCAGTCGCTGGGAAGTAAAATTCCTCTTATTATCGGTCTGATCGCCGTGCCTGCCAGTCTGTTGTTTGATCCGGATTCCTATTATTTCGGCGTAATGCCGGTTTTGGCTACAGCCGTTCAGAAGATCGGTCTGAATCCCGCGTTGGTCGCGAGAGCCTCCATTTCCGGTCAAATGACCTTGGGATTTCCTCTCTCGCCGCTGACTCCCGCTACATTTCTTTTAATCGGGTTGGCTGACATTGATCTTGGCGAACACCAAAAGAAGACTTTTCCATGGGCCTATGGTGTTTCCCTTGTCATCATTTTTGTTGCCGTTGTCACCGGAGCAATCACTCTCTAGGGTGTTTGATCCCGAAATTCTTGCCGCGGCAATCATACTGTCCGTTTATGAGACTTCCTGTCATGATGGACCTATAGCAGGTTGATCCTGCAATAAGGCTGCGTTTCTCCCCCCGCCGAAGGCGGGGGGAGAAACGAGTTTTGTCTTGGAAACTGAGAGGAAATTGTTGCGGTGTTTTTTGTTTTAACTTTGCGTTTTTAATGCGTTTTTAATCCGGAGTTGTTTTGCAGCAGTAATCCGCCGACTTCTCCGGCCGCGGCGATTACGGTCTTGAACGGCGATTTCAAAGGTTGAATTTCATTAAAAATTAATTTTTTTCGGTATTTTTACATAGAAATTGCAAAGAACTGACGGAATAGTTTCTGTGGTTTTGCTCAAAACGTCAAGCAACTCTTTGTGCAGATTGATTGTTGACAAAAAACAGAATTTGCTGATAAAATAGTATAGCAGTCAAGTGTTACCGCAAGGGCATGATGGATTGTATCATAATTGGTATTAACTGAATAAAGTTACTTGGACTGTTACTCTTTGAGGCATGACTGGGTTGGCGGCTGAAGCTGCTACTGTTTGCTTTGGAGAGTTTTTTGTTGATCCTGCGAACAATAAACGGAAGGGGCTATTCAATGCGCGCGCTGAAAAAAATAAACAACAACGTGGCAATTTGTGTGGACAGCACCGGACGGGAACTGATCGCAATGGGAAAAGGTCTGGGCTTTGGGGAGTTTCCGCGGGAGATACCGCTCGACGCAATCGAGCGCACCTTTTACGATGTGGACCCCCGGTACCGGGATGTGGTGAGGGATCTGCCGACTGATATTTTGAAGTTTTCAGCGGGAATCGTTGATATCGCCCGTAACGAGCTGCCCTACACCTTAACTCCAAACTTAGTGGTTACGCTCGCTGACCATCTTGCATTTGCAATTGAGAGAGCAAAAAAGCAGTTGAATATTCGTATGCCGCTGGCTTATGATGTGGAGCAGCTTTATCCCGCAGAGTATCGCATAGGAAAATATGCGGTGCGCGGTATCCAAAAACAGTATCACATAGGGCTGCCGAATTCCGAGGCCGCGGGAATAGCGATGAGCCTGCTGAATGGAAAGCAGACGCCCGAGGGAGAACAGGAACAGGCTGCGGTGGCACGGGATGAGGAGATGCTGGAGGATATTACCGGCATCGTTGAGCAGCAGTTCCGAAT
>UREO01000244.1 GCA_900546895.1 uncultured Oscillospiraceae bacterium | reverse complement strand
AAACGGTCTTTTTCCAGCCCTTCCGGGTATTGAATGATAATAGGATCGATATACATGATGTTCACTCCTTCTTTGTTTTCTTCGGCTAAGTTATTTCCTATGTCCCTATTATAACTGCCTAAAAATCATAAGAAAATATTGAAAAATATTTCAATATTAACTAAAATCAGAGACTTGTTCCATCCTGTTCATTACCTGCACCACAAATGTGTAAAACGCTGGAAACATCCCCCGACACCCGGAAAATTCCCGGTAACGAATTGCGGGCTTTCTGATTTCATTTCAGAAAGCCCGCAATTCGCAAGGATGTTTCAAAGGAGGTCTTACGTTTCATGGGAAGGTGTTTCAAACCAATATTTTAAAACATCATCTATATTAACAGCCGCGGGTATCAATGAGAAGGGAGGTACCCGCACCCGTTTCCGCCCGCTTTCAAAGCGCGTACAGGGCATTTGCCAGATAATAATCGATAACAAGGACATCGACCAGATTTCCTTTCAGCAGGGAGCGGATGGCATGTGCTTTTTTGCTGCCGGAGGCCACCACGATTTTGCAGGGAATCTGCCTGTATGTATCCAGTCTGATGGAAAGGGTCCGGTCCTTCAGGCTGCTTTCGCACTCCTGACCGTCCCTGTTGATGAAACGGAGGGCAAAGTCGCAGCAAACCTTCTGCTCAATCAGCTCCTTCATTTCATGGGGCTTCAGATAGCCGGAGGAAGCCAGCAGGGAATCCACGCTGGGATAAAACACCCCGACCCCGCTTACAGAAATATTGATGTATTTCAGCAGAGAAAATATTTTCTGGAATTTTGCGTCATCCTGAATTTGGCGGCAATGCTCCCTGCTATCGGCAAGTCCGTTCGCACAGATCGACACATTTCTTCCGCCGAAAGCCATGGCGGCGCGCCGTACAAGGTTGTTGACCGCCAGCTTATCGTCACAGTCGGCAATGCTGCCGTGCATCGTGATAACTTTGGCGTTCACCTTCCGGCAGGGGTTCAGATACTGGATCAAATGATACATCGTACCGCCCCAGCTTAAGCCGAGAATATCGTCGTCCGTAACGATCCGCTGTACATAGCGGGCCCCTTCCAGAGCGACCCTTTTCTTAGTCTCCTCGGGATTCAGAAGCTTTTCCGGTTCCAAAACCGGGACGACGATCACTGATTTCAGCCCGTAGCGGCTCATGATCTTCTTTTCCAGATCGATGCAGTCCGCAAACGGCTTGGAAATTTTGAATTCAACGACGCCCTGCTCTACCGCTCTCTTCAGAAGCCGCGAGACAGTGGGCTTGGAAATTCCTAAATCCTGCGAAATTTCTGTAAGAGTCCTTTTTTCAATGTAGTACAGATATGCGGCAGAATCCATAATGCAAACAGACTGATTGTACACTTCGCTTTTCATTACTCTTTCCTCCCATAGTGGTGTCCGGCACATAAAATTCACCCGATTGAACAGCGTCCATTTTTATTATATCTGTCAATCATTGTATAATGACAACCATGTCTGAATTTTGGGAAAAATCATATTTTCTAAATCACACTCTATTTTATCCTGCCGCCCCGCCGGCCAACGGCCGGTAAGGCGGAAGAAGCTGAATGCCCTGCGTTTCCGCTCAGGCGGGGAAGATCGTGAAGACAACGAGACTTAAAGTGGCAATCGTGGACGCGGGAGCATCAATATGGGAATCCACATTGGAGTTGATGATATTCTGATACAGCTCAAACACAATGCAGGCAAGCACCCCGAACAAAATTCCCGTCAGCACGCTGCCGGAGCGAAGGGTCGCGTAGCCCGCAATCAGGGTAACATGGTGGGTAACGGGAAAATCACCATCCCTGAGGAAAAAAATGAGAGAAAGGGCGCTGATGTAAAACCCGGTCGTCGCAATGCCCGTCAGGTGAACGGCATAGGCCGCCGCGGCCGCAACGACCAGACCGACCAGTATTTTAAAAACCCAGTGCGGGATGCCTTCCTTATGGAAAAGGAGATTTTCGCTTAATTTAGGATTTACGATTGTCCGGTTGCCGAACAGCAGCCTGGCGATGAAACCGGAAAGCATCACCGTCAAAGCGCCTGCGTCCAGCGGCAGCTTGAAATAAATAAACAGGTTCAGGCACAGAAAACCGAACAGGCCGAAAATTCCCCCGACCAAAACCGTCAGCGGGTCCTTTGTAAAGCCCAGCGCTTTATTGAGGTTCAAGCCGTTAATATCGTATTTCCTTTTGTTGGCGGCAAAAGCCAGCGCCGCTACGCCGCCCGCAAAACAGATACACGGGGTGAACAGCGTGTATTCCACAGTCTGCTGCAAAATTAATGCAGCGGGCACGTTCCCCATGGAAAGAAAAGCGACCCCAACAATACCCGCGATGACAAAGGCCGGGTTCCCTCCGACCAGCGCTCCGATACATCCTCCTACAAATGCTCCTATCACATTAACAGCGTTTACCATTTTTATTCCTCCTGTAATATAGATTGATAGAATCCGTATAAGGAAGCTTTTGCGCGATCCTTACAAACTGCGGGAAACTCCCGCCGGTTCTTACAGACCACTCAACGGTATTTTTCCTGGAACGCCGTAACGGCACAATATGCTTCCCCATTGAGCGCCCGGTACACTTTTTTCCAGGTCTGGTAAGCGTCTTCATAAATGGGAACATTTTTTGGATTCGGTTCGTAGCGTTTTGTGACCTTAACCATGTGTTCGGCGGCTTCCTCAAAATCCGGATAGATTCCGACACCGACAGCCGCGACCATGGCGCACCCAAGTCCCGTAGCTTCCTCCACCGCCACGGTCTCACAGGGTCTGTTGTAAATATCGGCCTGCATCTGGCACCAGAAACCGGACCGGGCGACTCCCCCGGTCAGCCGGACAACATCAAAATTGGGAACATTTCCTTTTACCATGGCTTCCAGCATATCGCGGATATCGAAGCAGATCCCCTCCATCGTTGCACGGACAAGATCGTTCCTTGTATGGGCGAAGGTCATTCCTATGTAAGTGCCGCGCGCATCCGCGTTGTAATTGGGCGTGTTCGCCCCCTGCAGATAGGGAAGGAAGAAGCATCCGTTCGCACCCGGGCCGGACTTCTGGGCCGCTTTCGTCAAAAAATCATATGCCTCCAGCCCCAGGTACTTCGCGGTCATGCTTTCCACATCACAGAATTCGCCCTTGAACCACTTGAAGGCGCTGCCCGCGGCATTCGCCTGCCCCTCCATGACCCATGCCCCGTCGGGTGTTCCCAGTATATAGCATTTCTTTGCCGGGTCCCTCAGCAGCCTGGTGGATTTTCCGGCCGTAATGCCCGCCGTACCGCCGCAGGCATAGCCTGTGCCTTCCCTGACGCAGCCGCAGCCGAGGCATCCCGCCTGCTGGTCGCCCGTGCCCATGACCAGCGGAGTCCCGACCGCAAGTCCGGTCTTTTCCGCGATTTCGGGAGATACCTTTCCGATGATTGTTCCCGTCGTTTTTAAAGGAGCCAGCTTGTCGATATCCACCCCGAACACCTTGCACAGCTTTTCGCTGTACTTGAAATCCGGCCCGTTCAGCTGAAGCCACGGCGTGTCGTTGATATCGTCGTAGTAGTCGTCGGCACCGTAGGCTTTCGTCAAAAGTCCCATCATGGTGTGGATTCTGACAGCATTCTGATATGCCTCAGGCTTCTTTTCCTTTACCCATTGCAATTTTCCGGACGGATTGACGCCGCCCAGCGGCATTCCGCACATGTCGTACAGGTCGTCCGGCGTCATTCCCGCCGCCGCAAGCTGCGCCCTCATTTGCGGGAGCATTTCGGCGCTGCGCAGATCCTGCCAGATAATAATCGGCGTGGTAAAACCACCGTCCCGATCGCGCGTAACCATGGTGCAGCGGAACATGTCGAAGCTTACCCCGGCAATTTCCTCCGGGTCCACCCCGCTGTTTTTAATAGCCAGGCGGGTCGTCTCATGCAGGAGCTTAATCAGTTCCTCCCCGTCGCACTCCACCCGTCCGACTGCCGGATACGTCAGCGGATTCATGATCTGTTCCGAACCGAGGCAATTTCCTTCCAGGTCAAAGACAAACGACTTGCTGCTCGTTGTTCCACAGTCCACTCCAACCACATACTTTTTCTGTTTCAATACAATTCCTCCCGTAATTTGTTTGACTGCACTCCCTGGTTCTGACCCGGCCAGGAAGATTTTCTCAACCAACTCCAACCCTTTCAAAAAACTTTCCTCCGAATCTATTCATCCGCCTGCGGCCCCCCAATCGGCTGCGGACGGTTTCGGAACCAGACAATCCCACTGGAAAAAAATCAGACAGTTTCATAAACAAATATAAGGAAAAGGCACTCCCCCTATTGGCGTCCTTTTACGCAATACGGGAAGAAACCTGTTTTTCAATTCAAAATTTTAAATATTTTATTAGTTTGTATTAGAAAATAAAGTTCTTAAATGGAGCCGTTGAATGTACGCAAGCGTACATTCAACGGCTTTCAACATCTCAATTTTTTTAAAATTCCTGAAAAACAAATCAGCCCTTCAGATCAAAGATACCGGTCTTGCCTTCCTGGTAGTAGCCCCAGACGTCAAACGCCGCCTGCAGCTCCTTGTGCTGCTTTGCCGCTTCCAGCATGTTCTGTCCGGAAACAGCGGCGTCGATGGCCT
>UREO01000243.1 GCA_900546895.1 uncultured Oscillospiraceae bacterium | reverse complement strand
GGGCATTTACGAGAACATCCGAAAGACCGTGCATTTCCTGCTCAGCTGCAACATCGGGGAAATTCTGACCGTATTTGTCAGCTTTCTGCTGCGCCTGCCCACTCCCCTGCTGGCCATCCAGCTGCTGTGGGTAAACCTTGTGACGGATTCCCTGCCGGCGCTTGCGCTGGGCGTTGAGCCGATAGAGAAAGACATTATGGACCGCAAGCCGGTGAAGCCGAACGAAAGCATTTTTTCCGGCGGCATGGGCTACAATATTATTGTGGAAGGGTGTCTGATCGGCGCTATTTCGCTTTTGGCCTACAGTATCGGCCGCATTTATTTCGACGTCGACCCGTCGTCCCCGTATGTCGGCCGCACCATGGCGTTCGCGGTTCTCAGCCTTTCTCAGATCGTACATACCTTTAACATGCGGTCGCCGCACTCCGTGTTTAAAGCCGGCATTTTCGCCAACCCCAAGCTTGTGATGGCGGGGGTAATCTGTACAGTGCTCCAGACAATGGTCATCGTCTTTGAACCACTGGCCGTAATTTTCAAAACCGCGGTGCTGAACGGCCGCCAATGGCTGATCGTGGCGCTGCTGTCCCTGATTCCCCTTGTGGTGGTAGAGCTTGAAAAGGCGCTGACGGGGCGGAAACCCATGCACAGCAGGTACAAAAAGGTCCAGGAAATATCGAAGAAATCGTTCCAGAGGAAAGGAAAAACATTTCTCAATTAGTGAGGACACACGGGCCAATAACAAAAACAGCGAAGTGGTTGCTGCAAAATAGCTTTAACGAAAAATAGTGCAAAAAAATACGTCTTGATTAAGCTTTAAAGTCGCTTCAAGACGTATTTTCTTACGTTTCAGACTATTAATTTGTGCAATTTGCTATCGGGAATTTTTGAAACAGCCATTTTCTGCTTGCCGACAGCCAACTTAAAATAACTATTTATTATAAATTTTGTTGGCAAAACGCTTTCAATCGGTCCATTTCCGTCTGTTCATCTTCCCCTTCAATGGTAAAGGTGAGTCTGTCGTTTTCTTTGGCACATAAGCTCATGATAGAAAACAGGCGTTTGGCATCGGCTGTCGTCCCATTGGCCAGCACACTGATTTTACAGACGGAGCTCTGCGCGATTTTCACCAGCATCCCCGCCGGTCTCGCATGCAATCCAAGTTTATCATGAATCATGTAATCAAATTTTTTCATAGTACATCCTTTTTATCTCTTGTCCGTCAGGCCGTGGAAAATCTTTCTTCTTTTTCAATTCTTCGACATACCACGAGGTAATAACCTCCGGACGGGTGATTGCCGTTCCCACAACAATGCTGTGACATCCCATCTCCAAAATTTTATGCGCATCTTCCTTGGTGTGGATCCTGCCTTCTGCGATGATCGGTTTTGTGAGACTGCGGACAAGCTGTTCCACCAGTTCATAGCTGAATCCATGGATATGACTTGTCTGGGGAGTGTATCCGCAAAGCGTGGTTGACACGATATCCGCGCCGCAGTCACTTGCGTAGACACCCTCTTCAAACGTTGAAATATCCGCCATGACCAATATGTCCGGATAATTTTTATGGATACCCTGAATAATGGAAGTGAGCGTTTCTCCGTTCGGCCTTTCTCTTTTTGTTCCGTCCAGCGCAACAATGGAAGCTCCGGCTTCAATTACTTTTTCAGCGCTTTCAAAATCCGGTGTGATAAAAACACGTTTATCCTGATCCCACATTTTACGAATCCCGATAATCGGCAGCTTTACTTTCTGGGAAATGGCGCGAATATCCACTTCGCCATTTGCTCTAATTCCCACTGCGCCCCCCTCTTCAGCGGCCTTCGCGAAGGCCGCCATAATGTCGCTGCCTCGCATCGCCCAACCTTCCCGGGCCTGACAAGATACAATAAGACCGTTTTTGATCTGGTTTAAAACAGTTTCCTGTTTTGACGTCATCCAACCATTCCTTTCAAAAAAGAACTTTAGAGTATTCCAAACAGTTTTCCTAAAATACCAATCGCAAAACTTAAAAGAATACAGATGTAATTACCTTTTTGTGATTTGTTTAAGATTTTATAATAAATGAGAGTGACTGCAACAGGAAGCAAGCCGGGCAGAATCTGATCCAAAAGGTCTTGCGCCACAACTTCTTTTCCGGCAGAAACAAACTGCAGGGCAATGGGCAGCTTGACAAAGCTGACAACCATTGCGGCGGTAACCATTAAACCCACAATAGTAGCCGCCTGAACAAACTTATCGACCAAATTCGATTCATTGATTTTGCTGACAAGCTTGATTCCGAACCGATAGCCGTACTTGATAAAGTACCACCGGGAAAAAACATTCAGCAAAACGTTCGGGACGATGAACACGATAGGTCCCAGGAAATTTCCATTTAAACACATTCCGGCGCCGATCGCTGCAAAAATGGTCATAAAGGTTGCTTTGAAAAGAGAATCCCCAATTCCGGACAGCGGTCCCATCAACGCAGCCTTTGTGGAAGAGATGATTTCCGGAGCCATTTGCGGATTATTGGATTTTTCTTCCTCCAGTGCCAGAGTCACCCCAATAACTGCATTGCCGGTATAGGGATGGCAGTTGAAAAACTCGTTGTTTCTTGCAAGCGCTTCCTTATATTCCTCTTCATTTTTATAGAACTTCTTCAAAGCCGGGATCATGGCATAGCAGAAACCAAGATTACAGTAGCGTTCATAGTTGATCGATGTCATGGAGAAGAAAGATCTGAAGAACACTTTTTTCAGATCCTTATTATTCAACAGGATTTCCCTTTTTTCACTGTTTTCATTATCTGCAAAGAGGTTCTCTCCGCCCTCCTGATTGCTCAGAGCAAAGATGCCGGCGGCAATTGCCAAACCCATCAGCGAGATCGCAAGTACGTCAAGCTTCAGATACTCCGCCAAAACGAAGCCCAAAAGCAAAAATGCCCAATATTTTTTTGCATCCATCATCTTGATCAGCATTGCCATACCTACCGCAGGAAGGATGGTGGAAGTCGCTTTCAGCCCCGTATTCAGCCATACCGGCAAAGACGCAACCAAATCCGACACCCATTGGCTTCCGAACCGCAATGCAAAAAACGTAGCGATAAAGAAGATGGCAAAGAACACGATCAGCCCGGTTAAATGGGTTCTCTCCACTTTTTTCGTATTGCCTTCCGAAATGTATTTATCCGCCCGATGCACAAGATAGATATTAACATTCCACGCAAGCATGATCAGAAATTGCGCTAGAATTCCTACAGGCATCGCCAGAACAATTCCGATTTCGGGTTTTCCCCCTGACAAAACAGCAAAGGCCGTACCGATTAGACCGGCAATCTGTGCGTTCGGCGGTACGGAACCTCCGATCGGCAGAACACCCATAAACATCAATTCAACACTGCCGCCAACAAGCAATCCGGTGTTCAGGTCCCCCATCAGAAGGCCTAAAATTGCTCCGCCTACCACTGGGCGGCTAATCATCCAATAACCATATCCGTAATTTTCCAAAATAAGTAACGCGATAAAAGCGCTTAATCCCAAGGCGCTAAGAGTAGACATGGTATCAATCCCTTTCCATATTTTTTATTTCCCCGTCAGCATAAATGGTACAGATCAAGAGATTTATCACTCGGAGCAGTCCTGATTTCACACTCGACTCCTTGTTCCTGAAGCTTTCTGAAGATTCGGACGTCTTCGTCATCCACATAAACCGTTTTGGAAAGCTGCTTTTTCCCCTCTTTAAAATACATTCCGCCGACATTTATGCTTTTTACAGCCACGCCTCCTTCTACCAGCTTTAAAAATGCCTCCGGACCTTTTGCCACTAAAAAAATTTTGTGATGGAGGTCCTTTTCATTATTAAAGTACTGTATCGTTTCGTCCACTGAAAAAACATAACCGGTCTTTCCTTTCGGCACCGCCATCCCAATTAGCATTTTTTGCATTTGATCTTTTGCGCAAATATCATCCACAACAATAATGGTGTCCACCTGATATGCTACGCTCCAGCTATAGGCTATTTGACCGTGAACCAGCCTTTCGTCTATTCTTGCCACTGCAATTGCCATTTTTCTCCCTCCTCATTCTTTACTTATTCCATCATTTGTACACATAGCCCTTCGATTCTTTTCTTTTAAATCACCCTGCAGGATGTATTTTTCCTACAAACTCAGTCCTGGTAACTCAAATTTTCAGGTGCTAAATGGAAAAGTGTCGTTTTGCCCGTCTCGACTGCGTTTTTGATTGCCTGATCCAAAGGAGCATCCTGATCGTTCACTAGGGAAAGCAGCAACGGCAAATTGAAGCCTGCGATGATCTCAAGGTGCGGCTTTTTTTGCTTTGCCGCAAACGCGGCATTAAAGGGCGTCCCGCTCATAAGGTCGGCAAGAATAATACATTCACACTCCTCTTTTGTCTTTTCCCCGATTCTTGCGGTAAAGCTTTCCAAAGATTCATCTTCCTGCAGACACAGACAATCGATTGCATCCATTTTACCCATAATCAACTCAGCAACGTGTACCATCGCCTCTGCAATTTTTCCATGGCTTACAATTAAAATTCTTCGATTCTTCTTATCACCCATAGAATTATGACTCATAGAACCCCCCCTTTTTTAGAATTGACAAAAGTATATAATCTGTCTCTTATACACATCTCCGAGCCCACGAGACATGCGCAGA
>UREO01000242.1 GCA_900546895.1 uncultured Oscillospiraceae bacterium | reverse complement strand
GATCGGAATTGAGTTTGTCAAAGACAGAAAAACAAAGGAGCCCAACGCTCCGCTTGTTTCGGCCCTGATCAAAGAATGCGCGGTTCACGGCCTGCTGATTGAAAACGCGGGTACCTATGGAAATGTCGTCCGCTTTTTGGCCCCGCTTGTCATCACGGATGCACAGCTGGATGCGGGTCTTACGATTCTGGAAGAAGCAATACGGAAGTGTATGTGACGAAACCGTATGAAAAGGGGGTAACACCATGAGAAATTATGTGATTACAATAGCGAGAGGCTTCGGCAGCGGCGGAAAAGATATTGCAACCATGCTTTCTCAGGATCTGGGCATTCCGGTTTATGAGAAGCAGATTCTCCAAATGGCCTCTGAGGTGAGCGGGATTGCAGAAGGGCTGTTCTACGATGTCGATGAAAAATTAAAGGGCAGCTATCTTACCAATATGCTGAAAAAAGTCCCCTTTTCCACTGTGGCCGAACCAAGCGAGAAAGATTTCATTTCGGACGTCAATCTGTTCAACATTCAGGCGGAAATTATCCGTAATCTTGCAAATACGGAATCCTGCGTGATCATCGGCAAATGCGCCGATTACCTTTTGAGGAATTATGAAAATGTCATTAGCGTGTATGTGGAAGCTCCGAGGGCGGACTGCGTGAAGTCCATCGTAAGCAAACTCCGGGTCAATGAGGACGAGGCCAACCAGATGATACACAGGACCGACAAATATCGCGCGGAGTATTATAAATATTACACCGGCGGTGGAAATTGGACCAATCCGATCAATTACGACATGACCTTAAACAGCGCCAGAATAGGGCGGAAAAAATGTGTGGAGCTGATTAAGGACTATATTAAAATTAAGCTCGACACGGGGAAAGAGCAGGGTGTACAGTTATGAAGCAGCTTTTTATCAGGCCGACCGTCTACAAATATGCTACCTGTGCGGAATTCATGGAGGAATTCAAAATCGGAAGGGGCGATCTGCTCATTACGAACGGATATATCTACAAGCCCTTTCTGGCGGCGCTGAACTTGCAGTGCGACGTGCTCCTGAAGGAAAAATATGGCGCGGGGGAGCCGTCCGATGAGATGGCTGAGGCCATGTACAGGGATATCGGGAGCAGCTATAAGCGCATTATCGCGGTTGGAGGCGGCTCGGTGATTGATCTTTCCAAACTGTTTGCACTCAAAAACGTCTCACCTGTTCTGGATCTTTTCGACGGGAAGCTGCCCCTTGTAAAGGACAAGGAACTGGTAATCGTACCGGCAACCTGCGGAACCGGAAGTGAAGTTACTAATATCTCGATTCTTGCGCTCAACAGCCGGGACACCAAAAAGGGTCTGGCCGCGGACGAATTGTACGCGGACAGCGCCGTACTGATTCCGGAATTGCTGAACAGTCTTCCCTTCCGGTATTTTTCGACCAGTTCGATCGACGCGCTGGTTCATGCGGTTGAATCCGCCCTTTCGCCGAAAGCGACGGACGCAACAAAAATGTTCAGCTATAAAGCCATTGATATGATTTTAAGAGGTTACAGGGAAATCCGGGACAATGGACCCGATGCACGGATTCCTCTGCTCGATGATTTTCTGACGGCAAGCAATTATGCCGGTATCGCGTTTGGTAACGCGGGCTGTGCGGCGGTGCACGCGTTAAGCTACCCGCTTGGAGCAACCTATCATGTTCCCCACGGCGAGGCCAATTACGCCATGTTCACCGGTGTGCTGAAAAATTACATGGAACTGAAAAGAGACGGGGAAATCGCGGTGCTCAATCAGTTCCTTGCGGATATTTTGGGCTGCGGTACCGATCGTGTTTTTGAGGAACTGGAAAAGCTGCTGGATATTCTGATTCCGAAAAAGGCCCTTCATGAATATGGGGTAACGGAACAAAACCTGGAAGAGTTTACCGACTCGGTCATGCGAAACCAAGGCCGTCTGATGGCCAATAACTTTGTGGAGCTCAATCAGGAGAGGGTTTACAAAATTTACAAAGAATTGTTTTAGCGGCTTGGTTCCCGCTTCTATAACGAAGATGAAGGAGGAAGTATCATGAGTAAAATTTTATTGTATAACGGGGAAGTCATTACCGTAAATGCGAAAGATGAAATCGCAGAAGCGGTCCTGATCGAAGGAAACAGGATCCAATTCGTGGGGTCCGATGAAGAAGCGCTCAAGCTGTGCGATGAATCGACACAAAAAATCGATGTGAAAGGGAATACCGTTCTGCCGGGATTTATTGAAACACATATCCATACGGCTTCCAAAGTCGTTTTGACCAAAGGAATCGATTTTTCTCGAAAATCCGGGATTCGGAATATTGAAGATCTTCTGAAACGCATCAAAGAAAACGTGGCCGCCCTGAATAAGGGCGAATGGCTGCTGGGCCACAGCCTGACTTTTGAAAATCTGGAGGAGCAGCGCTGGCCGACCCGGTGGGAGCTTGACCGTGTTTCCCCGGACAATCCGGTGGCGATTACTCATTCCAGCGCGCACACCGGCCTGTATAATTCGAAAGCCTTTGAGCTTTGCCATGTCCTGGACGGTCAGATCGACTACCCGGACGAGCATGTGGTAAAGGATAAAAACAACGTTCCGAACGGAGTCATGAAAGAAGTAGGCCACTTCAAGATCATGGATGTGATTGATCAATTCAATCCCGTTACGGAAGAACGGCTCCTCCAGATTTTCACGGAAGTGTCAAAGCAAATGAACAGCGTCGGTATCACGACGGCTCATGACGCGGGCGCAACCGGGGCCATGACAATCCGCGCGATGCAAAAAGCGGTGAAATCGGGTAAGCTCACCTGCAGGATGTATCCCATGCTGTTTACCATAATGGGCAAGGATCTGAACATCGATTTTGTAAACGCCCAGATACAGTCAGGGTTCCTTACCGGCTTTGGCGACGAATATATGAAAATCGGCCCGATCAAGATCATGATCGACGGATCGGGGGCGTCCGGAACCTGTGCGACACGGGAGCCCATGAGCCATAACGGCAAGGTAATGCCGCCTTCCATGACGCAGGAAGAAGTGGACGACATCATCGTAAGGGCGCATCGGGCGGGCTTTCAGATTACGGCGCACTGTATCGGGGATAAAGGCGTTGAGATGGTTTTGGACGCCTATGAAAAAGCACAGAAAGAGTTTCCGCGTAAAAACTGCAGGCACAGAATTGAACATTGCATGATTGCAGAACCGGATCTGTTGGACCGTATCCGGCAATTGGAACTTATCCCGACGTTTAATCCCGCATTCATCAATCTCTGGGGCGTTTCCTTCAATAAATATTATCAGGGAAGCCGTCAGAAATATCTGATTCCCATCCGCGGCGCGATTGACAGGGGGATTATTTGCACGGCGGCGTCCGATTGGGAGTGTATTCCGGATATGCGCCCTGTTCTGGGAATTGCATCCGCAATGGACCGGACGGTCTATGCAAACGGAGAAAAGGTGGCGGAAAACCAGGCGATATCTTTGATGGAGGCGATTCGCTGTTATACCTATTCGGCGGCATACGCCGGATTTGACGAAGATATCAAAGGGAGCCTTGAGACGGGAAAACTAGCCGATGTGGTTGTTCTGGACGGAAAGATTACGCAGAAAACACCGCATGAAATCAGCGAAATGTCGGTGGTAAAAACGATTTTCGACGGCAGAGTCGTTTATGAAGGTTAATGTCTGTATACCGGGCCATTCTTTCCTTGATTCTATTATATTTTGGGTGCTTGCACTTTTATGATATCTTTCCAAAAAGCGGTTGCCACGCCCCGATTACACAGGAAAAATCAATTCGGCACCCCCGCTATTTTAATTTTATCACTTCCATTACTGTCATCACGACACCCAAAGACATAAAACAGACGCCTACCACTTTTTGAAGGACTTTTTCGTTGATGTTGTTGGCGTATCTGGCACCCAATATGCCGCCGATCACTGCGCCCGCAGACAAGAAACACCCTAAAGTCAGATTGATGTTTCCCCGATACACATAGCCAATCGTTGACGACAAGGCGGTCATTGCCATAATGAGCGTTGACGTACCGATCGCTTTGCGGAGCGGATACGCCAGAATTATGACTAACGCCAAAAGAATCATAACACCCCCGCCGGCCCCAAACAAACCACTAATAATGCCAATGCCAATGCCGATGAGGATAGAGGATATGATTTGCTGCCATCCCTTCGTAAACCTTGTTTTTGGTTTTTCCGGCTCGTCTTTCTGTTTATGATTTTTAACAATCAGGCCAACCCCTGAAATAATCAAAACGACCCCGAACATCTCAGACAAGGGGCCTTCTTTGATTTGACTGGAAAAAAGAGCGCCTAACTGTGCTCCGGCGATTGATGCAACTGCAATCCAAATTCCTGACCTGATTTCAATATTTCCATTTTTGAAATAGGTATAGGAAACGGTTATTGATGCAATCACATCGACGAAAAGGCTTGTGCCAATTGCAGTATGCGCGCTGACATGAAAAAACATCGTTAAAACAGGAACGATGACCATGACTCCACTGGCGCCGATCAGACTGGTAATGCCTCCTGTAATAACACCAATAGCAACGGCCAGTAAATAGAATGCGAAATTCATTTTATGCACCTCTGTCTTCTTGTGACTTGGCAGTAATCTGGACTTTTAAAGAATCTATCAAAAAGTCGATGTT
>UREO01000241.1 GCA_900546895.1 uncultured Oscillospiraceae bacterium | reverse complement strand
AGATCTGCGCATGTCTCGTGGGCTCGGAGATGTGTATAAGAGACAGCCTCTGTACCGATAAGACCGGTACGCTGACGCGCGACGAAATCATTATCGAGCGCCATCTGAACGTACAGGGGGAGGAAGACATCCGCGTCCTGAAGCACGCCTACCTGAACAGCTATTTCCAGACCGGGCTGAAAAATTTGATCGACCTGGCCGTTATTGAAAAGGGGGGAGAAGAGAGCGTCACCTATCTGAACAACGAATACACAAAGGTCGATGAGATTCCGTTCGATTTTTCCCGCCGCAGAATGAGCGTCGTGCTGAAAAACAGAACCGGAGAGGCGCAGGTGATCACTAAGGGCGCTGTGGAAGAGATCATGGAGATCTGTTCCTTCTGCGAATACGACGGGGAGGTTGTCCCGCTGACCGACGAACTGCGCCAACAGGTTGTGCGTATGACGGATGAGCTCAACGCACAGGGAATGAGAGTGATTGCGGTCGCGCAGAAAAAGAATCCGGCCGTGGAGGGCGTTTTCGGCGTTAAGGACGAAAGCAGCATGACGCTGATGGGCTATCTCGGTCTTCTGGACCCGCCGAAGGAAACTGCCGCCACCGCTATATGGGCCTTGAAGGAGTACGGGGTGCAGGTCAAGGTGCTGACCGGCGACAATGAAGGGGTTACGCAGAAAATCTGCGGCGAGGTCGGTCTGCCGATTGACAAAATCCTGCTCGGCTCCCAACTGGAGAAAATGAGCGAGGACGAACTTTTAAAACAGGTGGAGGATACCACTGTTTTCGCGAAGCTTTCCCCCGTTCAGAAGGCGCGCGTTGTCAACGCGCTGCAGGAGCTGGGCCATACCGTCGGGTTTATGGGCGACGGTATCAATGACGCGCAGGCGCTGAGCAAGGCGGATGTCGGCATTTCTGTGGATACCGCGGTGGACATCGCCAAGGAGAGCGCCGACATCATCCTGCTGGAAAAAGACCTGATGGTGCTGGAGCACGGTGTGATCGAGGGAAGAAAAATATTCGGAAATATTATCAAATACATTAAGATGACGGCGAGCTCTAATTTCGGCAACATGCTTTCCATGCTTGTTGCCAGCGCGTTCCTGCCGTTTCTGCCGATGATGCCGGTACAAATTTTGGTGCTGAACCTTCTGTACAACATTTCCCAGATTTCCATCCCGTGGGACAATATGGATGAGGATTACCTGCGTGTGCCACGTAAATGGGAGGCTTCCAGCATCGGAAAATTTATGATCTTTATCGGACCGGTCAGCTCTGTGTTCGATATTGCGACTTATTTGCTGATGTGGTTTGTGTTCTGCTGCAATACGGCCTCCAATCCGGCGCTGGTCGCGCTGTTCAACGCCGGCTGGTTTGTGGAAAGCCTGATCTCGCAGACGCTGATCGTCCACCTGATCCGCACGCCGAAGCTGCCGTTTATCCAGAGCCGCGCGGCTTCTCCCGTTGTCCTTCTGACTACGGTGATTATGGCGATCGGCGTAGCGATTCCGTTTACGCCGATTGGCGAATATCTTGGGCTGGCGGCTCTGCCGCTTCCTTATTTCGGCTGGCTGGCGGTGATTGTGCTGGGATATACTCTGCTTGCGCAGATCGTCAAGTCCCTCTATATCAGAAAAAATCATTCGTGGCTGTGACAGAAAGAAGGACCTGAGTTTTCCGCTCAGGTCCTTCTTTCTGCTTATCTTACTTTTCTGACATCGTACATGGAGTTCAGCACGATCCAGTTCTGGGGGAAGAAACTGTTGATGGTCCAGTAGCTGACACCTCCCAAATTGTATTGATCCACCAGCCTGAGCTTTGCCTGAATGCTTCGGGCATCCTCAAACCAGACGACGTGCTGTTTTCCGTTTTCATAGTAATGGAAGAAGGGGGACTGCGCCTCCTCGTCGAACATGATCTGCGCGCCCACTCTGGACGCCAGGCTGACGGCGCCGGGGTTGGTCAGGGAGCGGGCGGCGCTGCCCTGAACGAAGGGCAGCGTCCAGTCGTAGCCGTAATTGGGAATCCCCATCAGGATCTTCTTGCTGGGAATGACGGAAACGGCGTATTGCAGCACATTCTCCACCAGGTTGACCGGGGCGACCGCGCGGGGCGGCCCATAGGTGTAGCCCCATTCGTAGGTCATCAGGATGACATGGTCCACAAGGGTGCCGTGCGTGGCATAGTCGTGCGCCTCGTACAGCAGCCCCGTCTGTCCTTCGCTGGTTTTCGGTGCGAGAGCGGTGGTAACGATATAGCCCAGCGGATGCAGTCTGTCGACGACCTTTTTGATAAAGCTGTTATAGTTGTTCTTATCATTTGGAAAGATATATTCGAAATCGATATCCAGCCCGTAATACTGTTTTGCGTTCAGCGTTCTTACGATATTTTCCAAGAGGATATTCTGAATATCCGGATTTGCCAGAATGGTATGGGCCAGATCGCTGTTAAAGCTGGCTCCCTCCTGAATGTTGGTGATGACCATCATGGGACCGACATTCTGATTCCATGCGGCCTGAATCAGCGGGGTGTCCTGTATGGGGGCCAGACTGCCGTCCGGACGGACCTGATAACTGAAAATGCTGAGATAGGTGAGATGGGGCAGGGTGTTTTCAAGCGTAGTGGGGTTGATGTTTGGGAAAGCGTATCCGTTTACATCGATGGTTCCCAGCTTTTCGGTGGAAAAGGGAATGGTAATGACTTGGCCTGCCCGGATTCTGGAGGGGTCGGTGATGGAAGGATTCGCGCTCAGAATGCGGAACACCGTGGTGTCGTAGCGCCGTGCAATGGAATACAGTGATTCTCCGGAAGCCACGGTATGGTCGACACTGTCCGCGTCCACCACAATCGCCTGCCCGATCATCAGCCGTTCCGTATTTTCCAGACTGTTGTCGGCAATGATTTTCTGTATGGAAACGCCGTAGCGCCTGGAGAGGGAATAGATGCTGTCCCCCTGCCGCACGATATGTATCACCAAATCCATCACACCTTTTCCTTATAAAATGGCGGTAAGCGGCTGTCCTTTCTTTGCGCAGAACCGCTTTCTATCAGTATATGTGAGGAAATTCCGGCGTATTCCTGCCCAAAAAGAGCGCAGCGGTAAAACTAAAGCAAATCCCTTTTAGTTTGCAAACAAGGTTACGTTCCTCCCCCGCCGAAGGCGGGGGAGGAACGTAACCTTGTTTGCAGAATTAGCTGGAAATGCTGTAGAAATAAAAAACCGATTGGAAAAAACAGGCTATTGACATTGACGTAACGGAAAGGTGTATGATCTTTTTGCAGGGAGGGAATTTCATGGAATACACGATTCAGAAGCTGGCGCGGCTGTCGGGTGTCACCACACGTACGCTGCGGTACTATGATGAGATCAATATTCTCAAGCCGGCGAGGATCAACTCATCCGGATACCGTATCTACGGGCAGGATCAGGTCGACCGTCTGCAGCAGATCCTGTTTTACCGTGAGCTGGACGTCAGCCTGGAGGAAATAGGGAAAATCCTCAGCGCACCGGATTTTACCGTGAAGGACGCGCTGAGATCCCACCGAGAGAAGCTCCTTGCCAAAAGGGCGCGGCTCGACGCGCTCATCGCCAATGTGGAAAAAACACTGGTATACGCGAAAGGAGAGACAGATATGGGCGATCAGGAAAAATTTGAAGGCTTTAAGCAGAGGCTCGTTGCCGAAAACGAACGGAAATATGGAACGGAAATCCGTGAGAAGTACGGAGAAGAAGCGATAGACGGAAGTAACCGAAAGCTGAAGAATATGACGCAGGAGGATTACGGCCGGGTTACCGCTTTGGATGAGGAAATCATGCAGACGCTTCTCAGCGCCTACCGGACGGGGGACCCCGCCGGGGAGCTTGCGCAGCGGGCGGCGTACCTGCACCGTCAGTGGCTGACCTTCTATTGGGACAGCTACAGCAGGGAGGCACACGCCGGGATCGCGCAGATGTATGTGGACGATCCGCGCTTTACTGCTTATTATGATAAGCACCAGCCCGGGCTGGCTGCGTTTCTGCGTGACGCGGTTCTCATCTACACCGGTACAAAAAGCAAATAACCTTAAAAGGAAAGCGCGGGCAGGATAACATCCTGTCCGCTGCTTATTGGTGTTGACAATTATTGGTTTCTCTCCGATTCCCCGGCCCGGAACGCGCCCTGTAATCGATTTATTGTTTAGCACATATCAAATATTAAAATCTTCCGACTTAAAATTGCTGTAATATCTTCCTTGCATAGCGGTGAATTTCAGCACGCAATAATCAGGATCAGTTATTCCTTTCGGGTAATAAACCGTATCGCCGTCCTGCCAGATTATTTCCTTGATTACGCTGTCTTCTATGACTTCCATTGTACCTTTTAGCATAACTCCTCTAAAAAATCGTTTGTCACAAAAATAAATGCAGGCATTAGGATTTTCCCTATACTGTGCAACACGCATGGAGGATGTGTTAGTTGTGAAGTAGAAAGTCCGGATTCCCTCTCTTTTTCTTGGAGGAAGCATTGCCTTTGTGTTCGGAAATCCAGCAGCATCGATAGAGCTTATAAAAGAAACCCCTTGTTTATCAATTAAGTTTCCGATTGTCTTTTCCGCATCTCTCATTTTTGTTCTCCTCCTGAAGCATATCCTTATTTTTTATCGGCTGGTCCATAAACGCTCTTGAGCCGGTAGCGC
>UREO01000240.1 GCA_900546895.1 uncultured Oscillospiraceae bacterium | reverse complement strand
GGTGTCGATCATATACTTTTTGACCAGAGCCTTCACATCTTCCGCCGTTTTACCATACTCACTCAGTTTCATTGCTTCTCATTTCCCTCCGATTTTATTAGGCCGCTGAAAAATTTCCGGATCGATATGTAGTCGCTTAGGGTCGGATTGAATAATAATTAATAATTTCCTGCATATAAACAAAGGCGTTCTGACGGTTAAAGTCAGAACGCCTTTGTTCTTGGTTTTATTCATCACGGTGTTTTGCATGTGATTATTATAGCGGGTACACGGGATTATGTCAATAGCGCTTCCGGCGGTAATGCTTACAAATAAGTAGGATATCTGTCTTTGAAAATGATGCAAGATTACAAAAAACTTTTTATAAATGAAAGATCAATACGGAAAAAATTCATTTAACTTTATAATATTCATTGTGGTGTCAATTCGTACGACATTTTTAAAATGGAGAATACATCCTCTTTTGAAAGGGGATGGAACCCTCCGACCCGGCCGCTGCCGGCCGCCTGTTCCGCCATTGGTTCCAGAAGGTCAATGGGAATTTCCAGCTCACTCAGATGCTTCGGCAGACCCAGCGCTCCGAAGAAGTCCTCCGTTTTTTCAATGGCCTGCTGTGCCAGCACTTCCTGAGGAAGGGCAGAAGGCAGGTCCCATACATTGACCCCGTATTCCGCGAAATACGGGAGGTTTTCCGAAAATCCGCACACAAAGCGCATCCAGCTCGGCGTCAATACGGCGAGGCCGACGCCGTGCGTGATGTCATAATGTGCGCTGAGCACGTGCTCAATGGGATGTACCGTCCACCGGCGTTCCGTCCCGTAGGTAATCAGGTCGTTGATCGCGAGGGAGGATGCCCACATGAGATTGGCGCGCGCTTCGTAATCCTTCGGATCGGCCATCGCTTTCGGTCCGTAATGCAGACAGGTTTTCAGCAGAGCCTCACAAAACCGTCTTTGAAGATAAACGCCGGGGGTTTTTACAAAATAGCTTTCAAGTACATGGCTGAAAATATCCGCCGTTCCGGAAGCGGTCTGGTATTTCGGAACCGTGTAGGTGTATTCCGGGTCCATGACGGCGAAGCGCGGGCGCAGCTTGTCATGGCTCGTCGCAAGCTTTTCATTTGTAGTCATGTTGGATATCACGGCGATACGGTCCATTTCAGAGCCGGTCGCCGCAATAGTGAGCACGGCGGCAATGGGCAGAACCTTGCCGATCTTATCAGGATGCAGCACTAAATCCCATGCGTCGCCGTCATAATTTGCCGCGGCCGCCACGACCTTTGCGCAATCGATGCTGCTGCCGCCGCCGATCGCTAGGACCGTATCGATTCCATTCTCTTTGCACAGCTTTGCACCGGCGCGCACGGTGTCGATTCTGGGGTTCGGCTCAACGCCGCCAAGCTCCCGGTAAGTGATTTTCGCATCCACAAGCAGCCGTACAACGGTGTCGTAAAGTCCCGTCCGCTTGATACTTCCGCCGCCGTAAACAAGCAGCACGCTGTTGCCATAGCGGAGCAGTTCGTCGGGAAGATTGGAGATCTGGCCTTTTCCAAAAAATATTTCTGTCGGGATAGAGTATTTAAAGTTCAGCATTCAGAGAGTTCCTTTCCTGAAAATATCGTTTTGATCGGTTCAATGTCTTTAAAAGAAATAACGGGAAACCGGCGTTTTGCTGATAAGTTGACATAAAAAGGCATTTCCCACAGTTTAAAAGCCGTGAAAAACACCCTTGCTTTTCATTATTCAGCAGCACGGTATTTTGTTCAAACAGGGACGGCAGCGTAAAGTCTTTTGTATCTGAAAACCGGATTTCTAAAAAAGGGCGTATCAAGAAATCTCCCTGATACACCCCGTCGCGTTTCAATTATTATGCATCCCTGCTTTGAATTTGTCAAGAGCTCTCGCTTAATATAAAATTTCAGCCACAAAAATGGTTCTATTAAAAATTAAGAAGGTAAAAGATTTGCTGAGATTATTTTTGACTAAAAAATGTTATATAAGGCGTTAGATTAATACGGTTTTGCAGTAAGATCCAGACATGATAGAGAAATCCAATAAACACAACTGCTGCAGTGGCATAGTAGTAAATATATTTGTGCATATTCCATTGGCTCTTTGCCTGACGGCGCTCTTGCAGGACCTTTTTCTTTTGTTCTTTGCTTTTGGCTTTTAATGCCTCTGCGTGATTCAGAATGTCTGTCTGTACGCTTTCCGTGCCGACACTGGAAAGCAGCTCCGGGATCAGAAGAATTGCAGAGGTAAAGAACATCATTCCGAAGCGCTGGAACAGGAAGTGCTGGCAGGTCATGATGTAAAGCAGACCGGAATAAACGGAAAGATTAATCAGCACAACGTTTTTGGGATCGCGCTTCAATAAGAAATCTTTCAAAATCAATACGGTCACTGTTGTGATCACCGGGATTGCCGCCGTCTGCCAGTCACGCCCCATCATGTAATAGAGGCCTTCCTGGGTGGCGTAATACTGGTATACATATTTCGTTACAAAATTAAACAGCGGCCAGGACAGTCCCATCACAAGAGCGGTCAGTCCGGCGTATGCTGTGAGCGATTTCCAGTTCACCTTAATGTGTGCGATGAAATATACTGGAATCATAATAATAATCGATTTGTGGAAGGAGGCTGCCAGCAGTACAATTAGAAGATAAGGAAGGAACTTTTTGTTTTTTAGGAAATGGATGGAAAACAAAAAGATGGAGATCGCGATAGACTGGCGAATAAAACTGAGGGAATTTCCAAAGAATCCAAAGCTGATATAAACAAACATGCCAATCCACGGAATGGGCGAATAGCGGTAGAAAAGAACCGCGGCCAGACTGACGGTAATGATGGCAACAACGAGCATATAAATATGTACGTCTCCGGTGAACAGGGACACAAGGTAGTTCAAAAGACTGTATCCCGGTTCAATGCGATATCCGTTCGCACTGCTGATCAAATACGACCAGCCGCCGTTTCTTACCTGCGAGAAATAGGTTGCATACTGCTTGTAATCGATCCCGACAGTGTCGGCTCTGAGATAAGATAGAATAATCATTGCTATGGAAGCAAGAAACAGAAAAATCATATTGTTTTGTTTGCTTTTTTTAATCTCACAAAAGCAAATTCCTAAAATCAAAATCAACAGCAAAAGTAAGTTGTAGGCTAACATGACAGACCTGCTTTCCTTTTAAATTAACAACTGGATTTTATTATTATAGCATTCACAGGGGGGACATACAACACTCAGCGACGTTTTTTTGGAGAATTATGTAAATTAGTCTTGTATCATTCGCCAGAATCCGATAGAATAGAAAAATAGAATTACATAAGATTTAGAGGAATGAAAATGATCAAGGAAAATCAGAAAATTCTCAATGCCATACTTGCTGTCAGCGATGCGGCTCTTTGTGTATTATCCGTGGTGCTCGCCTTTATCCTGCACTTTTTTAATTATCAGGGTTCTTTTTACATTGGACTGAATTACTATCTTCGAATCATGCTGTATGTTGTTCCGTCTTATTTTGTTTTTTATCATTATCTGGGCTTGCATGACTCTTTTCGTCATAAGTCCATTATTTCTGAAACAGGTAAAATCATTCAGGCGAATTTTGTGGGAGTCATTTTTATCTTTGTATTGGTTTTTTTCCTCAAGGAAGTTCATGTTTCCCGAATGGTCATTCTTTTCTTTGGGGGGATCAATACGGTGCTGTCTTTTTTCAGCAGATTGGCGCTGAGGAAGCTGCTTCGCCGGATGCGGGCAAAAGGGTACAATCTCAAGCATCTTCTTCTGGTTGGATGGAACGAGATTTCGGCTGAATTTTATGACCGGGTGACGGTCAATCGCAGCCTGGGCTATGATTTCATAGGATATCTCAGCCACAGCAGGGTAAATGTTGCCGATAGGAAAATTAAATATGCCGGAGGCTTCGGAACGCTGTCCTCCCTGCTTGAAGAAAAAGGCGTTGACGAAGTGATTATTTCCTTGGATTATAACGAATTTTCTGAATTGGGCGGGATTATTGAAGCGTGCGAAAAGGCAGGCGTCAAATCGAATTTATTGCCGTTCTATACAAAATATTTCCCTACGAAACCCTATATCGATGAAGTAGAGGGGATGCCGCTGATCAATATCCGCAAGGTTCCTCTTGACAATATGCTGAACAGTTTCAGCAAACGGCTTTTTGATATCGTTGTTTCAGCGATTGCGTTGATTGTATTTTCTCCGTTGCTGTTAATTACTGCGATCGGAGTGAAGATGACTTCTCCGGGACCGATTGTTTATCGGCAGGAGCGGATTGGGAGAAATAAGAAACCTTTTAAGATGTATAAATTCCGCTCGATGCGAATGGATGACGGATCCTCCGATATGGTTACGTGGGGAACCAAAAACGACAGCCGCCGCACTAAATTCGGTACGTTAATCCGTAAGTGCAGCATAGACGAGCTGCCTCAGCTTATCAATGTACTGAAAGGGAATATGAGCCTTGTCGGGCCGCGCCCCGAGCGGCCTTTCTTTGTGGACAAGTTCAGGGAAGAGATTCCGCTCTATATGCTGAAACACCTTGTCCGGCCCGGGATTACCGGCTGGGCGCAGGTCAACGGATGGCGAGGGGACACTTCCATTGAAGAACGGGTGAAATGTGATATTTATTATATTGAAAATTGGACCTTCCTGCTTGATATCAAAATTTTATTCCTGACAGTTTTCAAGGGA
>UREO01000239.1 GCA_900546895.1 uncultured Oscillospiraceae bacterium | reverse complement strand
TGATGAATTAGAGACACATAACTTCTCCAGACAGGAAGTATCCGATGGTCTGGAAAAAGCGACGAAAAAATTTACTGGTTTTCCTAATCTTATAATAAAGACGGGGATATAGATTTTTAAATATTTTCTTGCTCATATGCACTCTCATTACATCGAGTTTAGCCAATTTTTTACGCAATGCAAAAAGCCCTGCCGTAAAAACAGCAGGGCTTTTTGCATGAAAAGTGAAATTATTTAACTTCGACTTCTGCGCCAGCCTCGGCAAGCTTTGCTTTGACAGCTTCTGCATCGTCCTTGGAAGCGCCCTCTTTAACAGCCTTCGGTGCGCCGTCAACGAGCTCTTTTGCTTCTTTCAGGCCAAGACCTGTGATCTCACGGACAGCCTTGATAACCTGAATCTTGTTAGGACCGACAGCCTTCAGAACGACATCGAACTCCGTCTTCTCTTCAGCAGCAGCGGCAGTCGGAGCAGCAGCGGCAGCAACCGCAACCGGAGCGGCAGCGGATACGCCGAACTCCTCTTCCAGAGCCTTTACGAGCTCGGAAAGCTCGAGAACGGTAAGGGATTTTACATCTTCAATTAATTTTACAACTTTATCAGACATTGTGAATTACCTCCAAAATTTTATTTTAGGAAACCTTATGCGTTGGCAGCCTGCTTTTCCGCGATTGCGTTCAAAGCGACAACCAAGCCCTTCATTGTGCCGCTCAGCACAGTAACGAAGCCCGTAATAGGAGCGTTCAAGCCGCCCAGAGCTTTTGCGATCAAAACCTCTTTGGCAGGCAGGGCAGACAGCTCTTTGACTCCGTCGGCGTCAATGGCACCGCCGTCGACAAATCCGGCCTTGAGTTCAAATGTTTTGCTGGTATCAGCAAATTTAGCGAGGATCTTTGCGCTGGAAACATAATCGTCCTTGCTGATTGCAAGTGCGGTCGTGCCTTCAAGAACATAGTCGAGGCCATCGATCCCGGCGTCCTTCAATGCAAGACGCAGCAGGGTATTCTTGACAACCATATAGTCGCTGCCCGCTTCACGCAGCTCTTTGCGGAGCTTTGTGTCCTGAGCGACCGTGATGCCCTTATAGTCGACAATGACACCGGTGCATGCACCCTTCAGTCTCTCGGTCAAAACGGCAACCGACTGCTTTTTTTGCTCTAAAATCTTCTCACTTGGCAAATGTATTCACCTCCGTCAGATTGGAATACGGCGCGCAGGAAAATGAAAAAGCCCTTCCCGCATGACCGCGGAAAGGGCATAAATACATCATCATAACAATGCGTATCGCCTCTATCCTCGGCAGGCTGGGCCAAAACCCATTAAGCAAATGCGCCTGCTGTCTTTGGAATAAAGAACAGCAACTATTATACTATCACAGACCGTACGGTCTGTCAAGCCTTTCAGAATCAGACGCCAACCTTATTCGGGTTGATTCTGACACCGGGACCCATGGTGGAAGCTACGACGCAGCTCTTGATAAACTGGCCCTTGGAAGCGGCCGGCTTTGCCTTTACGATTGCGCCGAGCAGAGCGTCAAAGTTTTCCTGCAGCTTCTGTCCGCCAAAAGAAACTTTGCCGATTGTGCAGTGGATAATGTTGGTTTTATCAAGACGGTACTCAATCTTACCGGCCTTAGCGTCGGTAATTGCCTTGCCGATTTCGCGGGTAACCGTACCGGCTTTCGGGTTCGGCATCAGGCCGCGGGGACCCAGAACCTTACCTAAACGGCCGACAAGACCCATCATGTCCGGAGTCGTGATCAAAATGTCGAAATCCATCCAGTTTTCCGACTGAATTTTCTGTACCATTTCTTCGGCACCGACAAACTCGGCGCCGGCAGCCTCGGCCTCTTTGACGGCGTCGCCTTTGCAAATTGCCAGTACCCGAACCTTTTTGCCGGTTCCGTTCGGCAGTACGATCGCGCCGCGAACCTGCTGGTCAGCGTGACGGCTGTCTACGCCCAGCTTAACATGAACCTCGACGGTCTCGTCAAACTTGGATGTTCCGGTCTTAACGCAGAGGTCAAGAGCCTCGTTTGCATCATAAAGCTTTGTACGGTCGACAAGCTTCATGTTCTCAACGTATTTTTTACCGTGTTTCATTGGTTTTCCTCCCTATTGAGTGGTAAAATCGGAGTAGAAAAGTTCCTCCCACCCGGGTGTCAATCTACGACTTCAATCCCCATGCTGCGCGCTGTGCCGGCAACCATGCTCATGGCTGTCTCAACGGAAGCCGCATTTAAATCGGGCATCTTTGTCTCAGCGATCTTTCTGACCTGCTCGCGTGTGATCTTTGCTACCTTCTTCTTGTTCGGTTCACCGGAACCGCTCTCAATACCGCAGGCCTTTTTAATCAGGACGGCAGCAGGCGGGGTCTTGGTGATAAAGGTAAACGAACGGTCCGCATAAACAGTGATGACAACAGGAATAATCAGTCCTACGTCATTTTTCGTGCGCTCGTTGAATTCCTTTGTAAACGCCATGATGTTGACGCCGTGCTGACCGAGAGCCGGTCCTACAGGCGGCGCCGGGGTAGCCTTGCCAGCAGGTATCTGGAGCTTAATCAAGCCCGTAACCTTTTGAGCCATTTGTTTGCACCTCCAAATTTCGTGGTAGATGGCGGAGCGGATGCTTTGAGTTTATCCGTTCCTCCCACAGGGGCAGTGCCCCTCATAATCAGCGGTCTCCCGCAAATTATCGTGAAATATTATTCCATCGCTTCAGCCTGATCCAACTCAAGCTCAACCGGTGTTTCGCGCCCGAACATGGATACTGTTACGCGGACGCGGTTTTTGTCGACGTCAACTTCTTCAACAGTACCGACAAATCCCTCCAACGGGCCGTCGATAATGTGTACGGAATCGCCGACGCTGTAAGAAACCTCGATCTCCCTCTGCTCAACGCCCAGCTTCGCCACTTCTTCATCCGTGAGCGGAATGGGCTTGGACGACGGGCCGACAAAACCCGTACAGCCCCTGATGTTGCGGACAACATACCATGACTCATCGGTTAGGAGCATCTTCACCAAAACATAACCGGGGAAAATCTTGCGCTCGACATCGCGCCTTTTGTTATCTTTGATTTCCGTAACAGTTTCCGTCGGCACACGGATTTCCTGAATCAAATCATGGATCTGACGGTTTTCCACAGTCTTTTCAAGATTAGAGGCTACCTTGTTCTCATACCCGGAATAGGTATGAACAACATACCATTTTGCGTCTTCAGGCATCGTAATTTCCTCCGCTTATCCTACTTTGCAACATTCATAATCAACCCAAGCAGGTTCATGAGCAACGTGTCGAGTCCAAAGATAAACAGGCCGATCAGAAATATTGTTGCCAAAACGACGCCGGTATTCCTGAATACCGCCTGCGGTGTGGGCCATACAATCTTTTTTACCTCATTTTTGCAGTCGCGGAAAAACTTGGAAGCGTTCTTGCCCGTTCTCGCAAAAAAGTTTTCCTTTTTTGATGTATCTGCCATTCTTCGTCCCTCCGTCCGGCTTACTTCGTCTCTCTGTGAAGAGTGTGCTTCTTACAGAATCTGCAGTACTTGTTCATCTCAAGCCTGTCCGGATCATTCTTCTTGTTTTTCATCGTGTTGTAGTTGCGCTGTTTGCACTCAGTGCAGGCTAATGTGATTTTTACTCTCATGACGGCACCTCCCGTTATACGGAAAAATATTTAGGCCTTTTATAAGGCCTCAGCCTCCCTCTTAAAAGGGCGCAAAAAAATAACCCCTTTATGAGGTATAAACATCATAGCATCTCATGTGGAATCTGTCAAGTTTTTTTTAGGAACGGAGCGGATTTTGCCCGCCCCGATATCCCGTCTTTATTTCATGTCGTTCAGATTGGCCGCGACAAATCTTTTTTCCTTCTTTTTCTTTTCCGGCTTTACCACTTTCCCCTTAAATTTCAGCCCCGCGGTGTAGCCTTTTTTCAGATCGTCGCTGAACATCGGCTTCAGTTTCTCCGCCGCCCGGTCGCTCACGCCGTTGAGTACCACGATCGTAATAATGGAGCGTACGTCCATGTCGCCGTTGGCGTACATGTCGTTCAAAAGGTCGCAGCAGCGTTTGATGCTGTCCGCTTTTATGCCCTGCGCGCAGAGCGCGTCAATTTTCGGCACCAGATGCTCCTTTGCGAAATGAACCGTGCGCACTTCCTCGTACTGATTTCTTTCGCCGTTGAGCTCCTCTTTCAGTTCCGGGAAAATACCGACAAAGCGGTTAAAGAAAAAAACCGGGTCGGCATTGTTTTCATCGTCTTTCTTGCGCTTCTTTTTCGTTTTGGCCGCCGCCACGCGCTTCGGCCCTTCAATGGTCTCTATAAAGTCGTTCACAATGCTTTCGGCCTCGGTCAGGCTGTCCGTCTCGGGGTCAAAAAGCCAGATGGAAATGGACTTCCACTTTAAGTTCGGCTCCCCGTCCTCGGCATCGCAGGTTCGAAGCTCAAAGCGCTTTTTGTCCTGATGATAAAGAATACCGTAGGCGGTATTCTCCCCTTTAAACAGCACCGAACGGTCGCTGCCTTCCTGTTCCTCACCGGCCTTTACGAACCCCTGTCCGTTTAAAACCGCGCCGACTTTTTCAGCAATCAGGTCAAATGCCTTCTGCTCCAAACAAATCACTCCTGAATCTATATTTCCGCACACCGCTTGTCCGCACAGGCGGGCCCCCGGTATACACCTGTATTTTCTTTCTGTATTGAACCAAAGATAGTATGGCTCACGAT
>UREO01000238.1 GCA_900546895.1 uncultured Oscillospiraceae bacterium | reverse complement strand
ATATCTCTCATTTTGTCTACATCATCTCTGGTTTCTTCAAGCACCGCATCTAAACGACGGATAACGGTCATAGGCAATATCACATCGCGGTATTTTCCGCGCACATATACATCACGAAGGCAGTCATCAGCGATGCCCCATATGAAACTTACTATTTGGTTGTGAACTTGATTATCCATTTATTCATTCTCCTCGTCACTGGGTTCGGGCAAAATTTCCATTATATCTTCAATTCCGCAATTTAACGCAGCGCATATTTTTACAAGCACATCTGTTTGTACATTTTCTCCCTTGGTGAGTTTTGCTACCGAGGCAGAACTGATTTTAGCTTTCTCACATAAATCTCGCTTCATCATATCCTTATCAATTAACAGTTTCCATAGCTTTTTATAACTGACAATCATCATATACACCGCCCTCATTGTCGTGTTCTGTATTATTATAGCATATAACAATGGAAAATACAAGAGATAAATTTGCGAATGCAAAATTATAATTTTCATTTACGCCATTTAAGTTTCTGTAGTTGTTGAAGAATGATGGATTATAGAAAAATCAATGGACAACGTTTTTTCACTTTTCTTTTGTCATATGAATATACTTAGGCATTGTGTCAAAGGAGGCTAATCATATTGTACAAACCCATTTCTACCCTACAGCAATTACAAACCTATTTGTCCGGCGCACCCGTCGTTGCTTTCGACTTTGAAACCGCGCCGGACGACAAATACAGGAACGAAGATAAAGCCGCATTGGATGCACACAAATCTCATATTGTCGGGATCAGTTTCTCGGTTGCCGAGAGCAGTGGAGTCTATCTGCCCATCGCTCACCGTGTGGGAAAGAATGCTGAAGGATTGACGGAAATCTGGGCGTGGCTGGCGGACTTTTTCACAAGCACCTCCATCACCAAGATTGCCCACAACCTCGCCTTTGAGAGCCAGTTTCTATATGCGCGGGGAATCGTGATTCAGGAACCATGCTACGATACCATTGCGGCAGCGCAGCTGGTATATAAAAACGAGAAGGAATTCCGTTCGCTCGGTGACTGCGGACTGAAAACTCTTGTGCCGGAATATTTCCATGAACCCCTGCCGTCCTATGCGGAAACCGTGGGAGGGCTTCACTTTGATGACCTCGACCCGCAATCCGAAAATACTGTGCACTATGCCTGTGCCGATGCAGATTACGCTTTGAGGCTTTATCATCTGCTGAATAACTGGTTTGACCGTTTCCTGCCCAAGCACCGCTTTATTGTAGAAAAAGTGGAGTCGCCAACCGCTGTATATGTGGGCATTATGCGATATAACGGTCTTCCGATCGACCGCATCCTCATGGAGCAAAAACGCGCTGAAGCTGAGAAAAAGCTGGTGGAGTTAAAAGGTAAGATTGCTTTCATCATCGGAGATATCAATGTCGGCGCAAACGCCAGCACCGCTGCGTTCAAGCGATACCTGTTTGATACGCTGAAATTGCCGAAAATGAAATTGACCGCAAAGGAACAGGATGCGCTGGATGATGAAGCCATTATTCTGCTTAAGGAATGGTGTGCCGTCAACCGTCCGGGACTGACCGAACTATTTGGATTGGTTCAGGAATACCGCCGATGGGGCAAAATTAAGGGTACATATATAGACGGCTACATGAAATATATCAACAGCGCAACCGGACGACTGCACCCGGATTTACTTCCACTCGCAACCGAAACCGGGCGCTTCGCGTCAAAAAATCCAAACTGTCAGAATATGCCCCGTGCCGGTGCGGATGACATCGGTATTCGTAATTTCATCACCGCCCCGGAGGGAAGAATCCTGCTTTCACTGGATTTTTCTCAGATTGAACTTCGCGTAGGTGCTTTTTACTGCAAGGATGAAAAGATGCTGGAAACTTACCGTTCCGGCGGGGATATCCATGCCCTGACCACGGCGGTTATCTATAAAATCCCACTTTCCGAGGCGGCAGATAAAAATGCGCCGAACTATAAAGAACGGCGTACCATCGCTAAGAACTGCAACTTCGGCACGTTTTTCGGGCTGTTTCCAAAAGGGCTGCAGAAAACGCTGAAATTCAAAGCCGGTTTGGATGTGCCACTCTCCGAGTGTGAAGCCATTATAAGAAACCTAAAGATCGGGTATCCCCGCCTTTCCCGCTGGCAGGAGGAAGTGAAAACCCGCGCCGGATTCCGCAAGTATACAGAAACATGGCTGGGCAGACGGCGCAATATCCCGGAGATTGCATCGCCCAATTGGAATAAAAAATCCTTTGCCGAGCGCGTGGCGATGAACACACCCATCCAAGGGACAGCTGCGGATATTTTGAAACTTGCTCTCGGACGCATACTTGAAGGCTTGCCCGAGCGCCCATGGCTGATGCCTTTGCTTCAAATCCACGATGAATTGGTCTTTGAGTTGCCCGAAAATCAGCTTAAAAACGCCGTTATTTTCATCAAAAATTGCATGGAAACGCAGCCTTTTGAAGCGTTTTCTGTGCCGATAATTGCAGAAGCCGCCGCAGGACTTCGCTTCGGTGAACTCCATGAACTGGAGGTGAGTGAATTTGTCTGATTACAATTTGAATTGTTTGCCCATCTCCCCGGCGGAGTTTTTAGGCGCGTTTTTTGAACCATCGGAGACCGTGTGCCTCCGTATTTTCAGCGATAAACCGGACAGCGCATTTGCCGGGCAGAAGCTGGAGGTGAAATCTGGACGATTCGACGGTATTGCCGAAACCCTGCAAAAGCACAATGAGCAGGGACGGGGAATCTATTTTGTCATCAATTTCGGCGGTCACGAGGATAACCAGATTACACGCATCAATGCACAGTTTATGGAGTGCGATGATCTGCCGCTGGATGAGCAGCTTGCCAAGATACAGGAATTTCCGCTTGAACCGTCGCTGATTGTTAAAACGCGAAAATCCCTGCATTGCTACTGGCTGATGAAAAAGGCACTGCCGGAACGATTCCGAACGGTTCAGAAAAAATTGATCACCCACTTCGGAGCAGACCCGGCTTGTGTGAATGAGAGCCGGGTTTTTCGTCTGCCGGGCTTCTTCCACTGCAAGGAAGAGCCGGTTTTGGTGGAGTGTATTAAGTTTAATCCCGAAATCCGCTACACACAAAAGGAACTGGAAGCAGTCCTGCCGGATATCCTCGACGAACCCGCGCCGCCCGGAACTGCACCGTCACCCATCAAAGAGCGCGGCTCTCAAAAGGGGCTGCTTACTACCGGCAGACGCTGTATGTTTCTTCAATACTGCAAACGGAATGCCAAAACGCTCAGTGAGCCGCTTTGGTACGCAATGATAACCAATCTGGCGTTGTTCGAGGGCGGAGAAAACGCGATTCATCAGCTTTCAAAACCCTATCCCAAATACAGCTTTGAGCAGACGCAGAGCAAAATCGACCATTTCCATAAATCCGGAACGAAACCCATCACCTGCCACCGTATCGGTGAACAGGGCTTTATCTGCCCTAAAATGGTGGACGGCAGCTGCAAAGCAAAAGCTCCCGCAGGGCTTGCATATTTTCCAATCGATACCGATAGTGTCCGCAAGTTGCTGGCGAAATGCAAAATCAAGGGCAATGCCGTGGACGATGTTTCGACGGCACGGCAGTTTATCAGTGATTATCTGTATAACTGGGATGCCGGGCTTGCGGAAACCTTTATCACATCCGAAATTAAGGCGAAATTCGGATTTAAAGCCGCCGATTTAAAACAACTGGTTACACTTCAAAAAGAACTGTACAATGCTTTTTCATCCTCGCAGGAGGCGCGGAAGATAAAGTCAGGCGGTGAAATTTCACCGTGGTACGAAATCTCAAAGCAAGGCAACCTGAAGTTTTTGCCCGGCGTTTTAGCAGATTATCTCGCCGAAAATGAAGATATCATCTACTGCGCCGACAGTTATTATATGTATGAAAATGGCGTATACAACGCAAAAAACGACAAAGCCGCCCAGCGCAAGGTGCGGTCATTCATGAACAGCCGATATGCCCTCGCCGCCGACATCCGCGACGCTGAATTCCAGTGGCAGATTCTGATTGATAAAACCACCCGAGAGATTAACATCAATCCATATCTGCTCAATTTCGAGAATGGGCTGTATAATCTGCAAACGGATGAGCTTGCCCCCCATGATCCGAAAATCCTCAGTACCATCAGGCTTGGCGGCAAATACGACCCAGAAGCCAAATGTCCCACGTTCCTATGGTACTTAAACGATGTTCTGCCGGAGTCCGAAATCCCACTGATACAGGAAATCCTCGGCTATTTCCTTGTTCCTATTAACAAGGCACAGAAGTCTTTTGTCATGGTAGGCAAGCCGGACAGCGGCAAATCCACACTTTTATATGTGGTACAGGATTTGCTTCTGCGGCAGGAAAATGTATCAAACTTAACTTGGCAGGAGTTGGACGAAAAATTTGCAACGGTACAGCTTTTCGGCAAGCTGGCGAACATTTTCGCCGACCTGCCCACCAGCGATATCCGCGACACGGGTACGTTCAAGGCGATCACCGGTGAGGACTATATTTCCGCACAGCATAAATTCAAGGAATATTTTTCATTCAAGCCGTTTGCGCGGCTCTTATTTTCCTGCAACAATATCCCCAAGAATTACAGCGACCGCAGCGACGGCTTCTACCGGCGGTTGATTCTGATACGCTTCGACCATGCCATACCCGAGGATAAAAAGGATGGTAATCTCAAGGAAAAACTTTTGCTGGAGAAAGACGGTATTATTGCATGG
>UREO01000237.1 GCA_900546895.1 uncultured Oscillospiraceae bacterium | reverse complement strand
GCAGGGCAACCATGAGGAATTGCTCGGAAAAAATGGATTTTATGCAAACCTGTACAACAGCCAGTTCGTCAGGCAGGAAGAGCTTGAAGCGGGCATGTAAGCATACAGAGCGGCGAAGATTTTCTTCGCCGTTCTCCTGCTGTCGGTAAACCCGCGCAGCCGCAATGACAGCATTTCCAGTTGATTCTGCAACAAGGTTGCGTACCTCTCCCCGAAGGCGGGGGAGGAACGTGTTTTATCTGGAAAACTGAAATGAAATCGCTGTTGTACGCCAAGGCGGATTGCTGTTGATTTTTGGTAAAAGATATTGTATACTAAAATAGTAGACAATAACAGAATATAATGTCCGGTAGCTGTTTTAAGGAATACCGGACAGCTAAGGAGGACATAAAATGAAACTGGTTTTGGTCCGGCACGGGGAAAGCGAATGGAATCAGAAAAATCTTTTTACGGGATGGGCGGATGTCGGCCTTTCAGAAAACGGCAGACGCGAGGCGGCGGAAGCCGGCGTTCTGCTGAAACAGGAGGGCTATGATTTTGACATATGCTATACTTCCTATTTAAAAAGGGCGATTCAGACTTTGAATCTGACGCTTGAGCAGCTTGACCGCGAATGGCTGCCGGTCGTAAAATCTTGGAAGCTCAACGAGCGGCATTACGGGGCGCTGCAGGGGCTGAACAAAGCGGAGACCGCCCAAAAGTACGGGGAGGATCAGGTGAAAATCTGGAGGCGCTCCTTTGATGTCAGGCCGCCGGAGCTCGCGGAGGACGATAAGCGCAATCCGAAATTCGACCCCGCATACAGAAACGAAATCAAACAGGAGCTCCCCCTCTGCGAAAGCCTGAAGGATACCATAGACAGGGTGCTGCCCTATTTTGAGACTGCGGTCAAAAAGGATATGCAGGACGGAAAAAGGGTTCTGATTGCTGCGCACGGCAACTCCATCCGCGCGCTGGTCAAGCATTTTGACGGGCTGAGCAAAGAAGAAATCATGGAAGTGAACATCCCGACGGGTGTGCCGCTCGTCTATGAGTTCGACAGGGAATTCCATGTCCTGCGCAAATACTATCTGGGCGATCCAGCCCTGCTGAAAGCCAAAATGGAGCGCGTGGCAAATCAGGGGAAATCTTCCCCTGTCAAATAAGGCCCAATCTTTTCCTGTAAAAAAGACGCCCGTCCGGTCTTGTGCCGGCGGGCGTCTTTTGGTCAGTCCTTTAATTTGCTTCGCGTTTTTCCTTGTCTTTTTCCACAGCGTTCTCCAGCGTGTGCCAGCCCAGGACCGCGCACTTTACTCTCGCGGGCATGTGCGAAATATCGCGGAAGGCGATCGCCTCGTCCAGCGCTTCCAACTGTTTTTCATCCGTAATTTCGTTTTTGATCATTCCCAGAAAAGTCTTGGCAAGCTTTAGCGCTTCGTCGGCGGGCTCGCCCTTGATCAGGTCGATCATGATGGAGGCGGACGCCTGCGAGATCGCGCAGCCGACCCCGGTGAACGCGGCGTCCTCAATGACGTTGTCTTTTATTCTCAGTTCGAGTTCGATTTCGTCGCCGCAGCTGGGATTGACCCCTTTCAGCACCGTTGTGGGATTTTCAATATGGTGCTTGTTGCGGCTGGAATTGTTGTGTTCTGTAAGAATTTGTGTATAAAGCTCTTTAAGCTCCATAACCGAGCCACCCCCTGACCTTTTTCAGGCTCTCAAGAAAGAGATCGATATCCTCTTTCGTATTGTAGAAATACAGGCTCAGCCTGCACGCGGAGTTGATGCCCAGATACCGCATCAGCGGCTGGGCGCAGTGGTGGCCCGCGCGGATTGCCACGCCGTCCTCATTCAGGATCGTGGCCACGTCGTGCGGATGCACCCCGTCCACGTTGAAGGAGATGACGCCGCAGCGGTCCCGGGTACCGGCTTTATCTCCGTATACCGACACGTGGGGAATGGCCGCGAGTCCCTGAAGCGCATACGCAAGCAGTTCAGCCTCCGTCTTTTGAATCGTATCGTAACCGACCTTTTGCAGATAGCGGATCGCCTCCGCAAGGCCGACAGCGCCGCCGACGTTCGGGGTTCCGGCCTCGAATTTCTGCGGAAGCTGGGCGAAGGTCGCGTCCTGCTCATACACATATTCAATCATTTCTCCGCCGGTGAGGAAGGGCGGCATCTTTTCCAGAAGGGCCTTTTTGCCGTACAACACGCCGATGCCCATCGGCGCAAGCATTTTATGCCCGGAAAACGCGGCGAAATCCACATCGAGCTTTCCGACGTTCAGGGGGAAATGGGGAACGCTCTGTGCGCAGTCCAGAACGACGACGGCGCCGGCGCGGTGCGCTGCGTCAATGATTTTCGCGGCCGGATTCACCGTGCCCAGAACATTGGAAACATACGTCACAGCCACCACACGGGTGTTCGCGGTAATCTTTTTTTCGATCTCTTCGTCGGTCAGGTGCCCGGACGCGTCGGGATATAAGAAGTTTAATTTGACACCCTTTGCCTTGGCAACCATCTGCCACGGCACCAGATTGCTGTGATGCTCCAGAACGGAGATGGCAATTTCGTCCCCTTTCTGTAGAAACGGGAGACCGTAGCTGTACGCAACAAGATTGAGAGCCTCTGTGGCGTTGCGCGTAAAAATGATCTCGCTGTCGTCCCCGGCCCCGATCCATTCGGCGACCGTATGGCGTGCGTTTTCATACGCCTGCGTCGCCTGGACGCTCAGCCGGTACAGCCCGCGGTACGGATTGGCGTTTTCACAACGGTAGTATTCCTCGACGGCTTTCAAAACGGAGAGAGGCTTTTGGGTGGTGGCGGCGTTATCCAGATAGACCAGACGCTTGCCGTTCACCTTTTCCTGCAGAATGGGAAAATCATTGAGATAAGGATTCAATTTTATTCAGCCTCTTTTCCACAAATTCGGATACGGCGCGCCTGAGCGCATCGTCCGGAATTTTTTCGGTTGCCGGTCGGAACTGTGCTTCAATCACCAGCTTTTTGGCGGCGAGTTCGTCCAGCCCGCGTGACATCAGGTAAAACAGCTTGTTTTCGTCGATCTTTCCGGTCGTAGCGGCATGCTGTCCCTCGACATTTTCTTCTCCGCACAAAATCAGCGGTGCGGTGCGGCTGCGCACCTTCGGGCTGAACAGCAGGCTGTATTCGCTTTCGTGGCCGACCGCCTGCTTTGCGCCCCGCAGAAAGTCGATGGTGCCGCGGAAAATCTTGCTGCTTTCGTCCAGCAGCGCGCCGGAGGCACTGATTTCACTATTCGTTTTCGGACCCGCGTGTTCCGCGACGACATTCATATCGAGGGAACGGTCCTGATCGCCGAAGTAAATCGTGTTGTAGTCCATCCGGCTGCCCTTTCCGAGCAGACGAGTCCTGCAGCCCGCGTACGAGCTCTTGGCGCCGAACTCCACCTGTACAATGTCGACCGCGCCGTTTTCCTGCGTTACCGCGCCGATATTGTCAAAGTTTACGCAGTTGTCGCCGAGCAGCTGAACCTGCACCAGATGGATGACGGCGTTTTTTCCCGCAAACAGGCGCGTCAGCCCGCTGTGAAACCCGGAAACGCCTTCTTGGGAGAGATAACTCATGACCACCGTGACCTCGCTTCCCTCCTCCGCCACCAATGTATTCCGGTCTACAATGGCCGGATTGCTTTCGTCCATATGGTAGGAAAGGAAGATCGGCTGTTCCGGCCTGATCCCCGCGGGAACGACGGCGGTGATGCCGCAATTCCAATGGTCCTGAACGAAATTGACGGCATCGGCCCCCAACGCTGTTTCCAGCTCCGGAACGGGAAGGACGCCGCTGAAAAGTTTTACGCCGTCCGGAATCCGGACAATTTTATTTTCTTTTTTGCAAGGCACGATTTCCGGTATTTCCGCCGGAACGTCCGTGCCGTTTACGCCGAGCCAGCCCCAGGTGGGAACGGGCAGGCTGTTTATTTTCTGAAAAGTTATATTCATGGATGCCTCCTTTGCACCGGCGTCAGCCGATGGACCCCTCCATTTCCAGTCTGATCAGGTTGTTCATTTCCACCGCGTATTCCATAGGAAGCTCCTTCGCGATCGGCTCCGCAAAGCCGGTGACGATCATCGCCTTTGCGTCCTCTTCGGACAAGCCCCGGCTCATCAGGTAGAAAATCGCGTCGTCGCTGATGCGCCCGATCTTTGCCTCGTGCCCGATGTCGACATTGTCGTTTTGGATATCCGTTACCGGGATGGTGTCCGAACGGGAGCGGTCGTCCAGCATCAGGGATTCGCATGAAACGGAGGATTTGCAGTCGTGCGCGTCCGGCAAAATTTTGACGGAGCTGCGGTAGGTGCAGTTCCCACCGTCCTTGGAAATCGATTTGGTGCTGATATTGGAGTAGGTGTAGGGCGCGGCGTGTACGACCTTCATGCCGGTGTCGAGCGACTGCCCCTTTCCGGCGAAGGTGATGCCCGTGAACTCCATACGGGCCTTTTCACCCTTTAGGATGCTCATCGGATACAAATACGATACATGGGAGCCGAACGAGCCGGAAACCCATTCCATGGTGGCGCCCTTTTCGACCAGCGCGCGCTTGGTGTTCAGATTGTACATGTTCTTCGACCAGTTTTCCACGGTCGAGTAGCGCAGATGCGCGTTTTCGCCCACGTACAGCTCTACACAGCCCGCGTGCAGATTGGCGACGTTGTATTTGGGAGCCGAACAGCCTTCGATAAAATGGAGGCTTGCGCCCGCGCCCACGATAATCAGGGTATGCTCAAACTCTGTCTCTTATACACATCTGACGCT
>UREO01000236.1 GCA_900546895.1 uncultured Oscillospiraceae bacterium | reverse complement strand
GGAATAGCCGAGCTTCTCCCCGTCGTGTCTCAGCATGCGCGCGCAGGTGGAATGGAATGTGGAAGCCCAGATATCGTTTCCTTCTTCCCCAAGCATGGCGATCAGCCTGTTTTTCAGCTCCCCGGCAGCTTTGTTGGTGAAAGTAATGGCAAGAATCTGCCACGGGCGGCAGGACTCCACGGCGAAACGGCCCTTCACTTGTGACGTCAACGGCTCGTCCGCGCTCAGATACCGTCTGGCCGCTTTCAAGTCTTCCTCCGTCAGATAACTGGAAATGGTTTTGCTTATGTAAGCGTTTCCGTAACGGATGATATTGGCGATACGGTTCACCAGCACGGTGGTTTTACCGCTTCCGGCGCCGGCAAGGATCAGCAGGGGGCCGTTTACACAGAAAACCGCTTCCCTCTGCCTGTCATTCATTCTGAAAAATTCCTTATCCAGAACGTTTTTCCTGATCTCTATCACTTGATCCGTAGTAGTATTGTTCATGAATTCACCGCCAGAACTTGATAATTTAGGCGGAAGCCCGCCCATAAGTTTCTTATTTGCATAAGTTTAATTATACAATATTTTGAATACAATAGCAAACAGGAATTCAGAACATACAAATACCCGCACGGAACCAAGTGCGGGTATTATGTAAAATATATTTCGCAATTGTCAAAATACTATCTATGTTAACCCAGGATGCTAATCAGCACACCGGCCGCAACTGCGGAACCAATGACGCCGGCCACATTCGGACCCATTGCATGCATCAGTAGGAAATTACCGGGATTTTCTTCCTGGCCAACCTTCTGCGCCACACGGGCCGCCATAGGAACGGCGGAAACACCGGCCGACCCGATAAGCGGATTGACTTTTCCGTGCGTCGCCCAGCACATGAGTTTACCGAACAGCACGCCGCCGGCAGTGCCAAAGCTGAACGCCAGCAGTCCAAGAACAATAATCTCAATCGTCTGCAAGGACAGAAAAACGGTTCCCGTCGCCGTTGCACCGACGGTAACACCGAGGAAAATCGTAATGATATTCATCAGTTCATTTTGAGCCGTATTGGAAATACGCCCCACCACTCCGCTCTCACGGAACAGATTGCCGAGCATCAGCATCCCCACAAGAGGGCAGGCGTCCGGCAGCAGCAGGGAAACAATCACCGTTACAATAATCGGGAATAAAATCTTTTCCAGCTTGGAAACAGGGCGAAGCTGCTCCATAACGATACTGCGCTCTTTCTTTGTTGTCAGCGCTCTCATAATAGGCGGCTGAATAATAGGGACCAGCGCCATATAGGAATACGCCGCGACCGCGATCGGACCCAGTAGTTCCGGAGCAAGCTTTGAAGTAACAAAGATGGCGGTCGGGCCATCCGCTCCGCCGATAATTCCGATTGAACCCGCCTGTTTTCCCGAAAAACCGAGAAAAATCGCGCCGATGAAGGTAGTAAAAATCCCAAGCTGGGCAGCCGCGCCCAATAAAAAGCTTTTTGGATTGGAAATCAGAGGGCCAAAATCGGTCATCGCACCAATACCGAGAAAAATCAAAGGAGGATAAATACCGAGCTTAACGCCCTGGTACAGATAGTAGAACAGTCCGCCGACCTGTGTGATCTGATAGTATTGCTGGCCATTTAAAACCAAAATCGGGTAATTCCCCACCGCGCCGCCGTGGGCAGCCATATAATCGGAAACAAGCTGCATGGTCGTCTGCGGCGGAACCATAATAGCGGGAAAAAGATTTACAAGCAGCATACCAAACGCAATCGGCAAAAGGAGCAGGGGTTCGAACTGCTTTTTGATGGCGAGATAGATCAAAACGCAGGCAATCCCTATCATAATGTAATTACGCCAGTCATTTACTGAAAATCCAGACGCTTGAAAAATCCCCTGGATGGATTGCAAAAATTCATTCAGTATCAATACCGGATCAGTCCTTTCCTGTTTTTCAATTTTAAAAAGGGCGTGTATTATCCAATAATCCTGCCATTCCCCATGCGGAGCGGCTGGGCTGCGAAGAACGGTGGATCCCGGTCACCTTCCCGGCGCAGGTGCCGTATAAAGCGTAAACAGCAGCGGAAATGACCGCTACCGTTTCTTCGGAGATTCCGGCCTGAACAGACGACAGCTGGACAGGGGCAGCAGCAAGCGGCGCAGAAGTTTTCTTTTTGTCGTTGGAGTTGGTTTGCAGTCCGCTGAGTACCCTGCCATAACCCTTAATAAGATAAGTCAAAAAGATCAGAACAATAAAAACGATAACCAGGCCAGTCAGTAAAACGATGACAGAGAGTTGAATTTTTTGGTCAAGACTCATAATTTTATCCCCTCGCTTCTGAAAATTTAATTCTATGTAAGATGAACAACTAATTAACAATTGTTATAATTATAAACGATGATGGTATTTATTTCAATTATATTTTACTGCTTTTTGATTTTTATTGCATAAATGTGACGCACGAATTATAATAAACCCAGAAGAAATACTGGAAGGAAGGTGGATTTTCTGATGACAAACGACGAATTCAGGCGTTCTTTCCGGGTGCCTTTTCACAACAGTCTGGGATTGGCCGTCTACAGCTGTGGGGTCCAGCGCTGCGGCGCGTGCCATTCCTGGGGGCCCGCCGTACGCGACCATTACCTGATTCACTATATTTTGTCAGGACACGGCGCTTTTACCAGCGGCGGGCAGGAATACCGTCTTTCGGCGGGGGACGGCTTCCTGGTGGAGCCGTCGCATGTCGTTCATTACGTTGCGGACCGGGATGACCCGTGGGAATACTGCTGGATCGGTTTCAACGGCAGCGACGCAAAAAGGCTGATGAGCCAGACAAGCCTTCTGGACCGCAGCCCTGTTTTTCACTACGACGAAGACCGGCTTTTTGAGGAGCTTCTGTTGAAAATCTGCAACGTCTCCGGCTCCAGCCCCAGCGACGAGGCGAGAATGGAGTCCGGCCTTCTGCTGTTTCTGGCTGCACTGATGGATAAATTCGGGGTTCCTTCCGCCCAGCAGGCAAACGGGTACGAGTATGTGCAAAAAGCGATCAAGTTTATCGAATACAACTATTCCAGCGATATCGGCATCACCGATATCGCTTCCAGCGTGGGAATCAGCCGCAGTCACCTGTACCGGCTGTTTATGCAGCATATATCCCTTTCGCCGAACGAGTATCTGATGCGCTACCGCATCAGCAAGGCCTCCGAGCTTTTGGAAGCCAAAAATCTATCGGTCGGCGAAGTCGCATATTCAGCGGGCTTTTCCGATCAGCTGTACTTTTCCCGCGTATTCAAAAAATGTATGGGCACGCCGCCAAGCCGTTTTACCGGCTATGGGCGCGCGGCAAAAACAAAGGAGGGCTCAAAATGAGCGAAGCAGCCGAACAAATCGCAAAATGGGCGGAGGAAATTGAAAAATACAGCTCGGTGGACTGGGAAAGGCTGCCGGAAATTTATTTATATATGGACCAGGTGCTGACCTACATGAACAAGCAGCTCCATCTTTTTGAGCGCAATGAAAGCACCGGCCTGCTAACGTCGAGCATGATCAACAACTATGTAAAGGACGGGATTCTTCCCCGGCCCGAGCAAAAAAAATATTCCCGCGAGCATCTGGCAATGCTGATGGTCATCTGTATGCTCAAGCAGGTCTTATCCATTCAGGACATCTCTTCCCTGCTGAAAACACTTTTGGAGGACGCTTCCAAGGACGAGATGTACCGGCGTTTCTGCGAAGCGCACTCCGTCGCGCTGAAGGAAATTGGCGACCGTGTCCGTTCCACCTCGGAAGAAAGTGACGCCGAACTGACCAGGCTGGCAATCGAGCTGTCTATCGAGGCCGCCGCGCGCCGTACGGCGGCGGAAAGAATCCTGAGCGAGCTGGCTGCCGCGCAGGAAAAGGGAGCGAAAGCGGAAAATGGAAAAGGCGAAAAAAAAGAAAAATAAATCAAATTGTGCAAACCGGAAATCCAACCGTCCCGCCGTCATACGGGGCGGTTTTTTTATTCCCCGTTTCACATAAATGATATGGATCTGTTAACCATAATGACGGATGAGCATAATATAAAACAAAAGAAAGCGAGGGATTCCTATGTGTGGAATTGCGGGATTCTGTGATTATCATGACGATTTGAGCGAAGAAGCGCTGTTCTGGCGCGCACTGGCAAAAAGAATGGGGGCAAAACTCGATCACCGCGGCCCGGATGACAGCGGTGTCCATGTTTCGGCCCACGCAGCGCTGGCTCACACAAGGCTTGCGGTTGTCGATCTTGAGGGCGGCAAACAGCCGATGACCGCTGTGGCGGACGGATTCCGCTACACCATCGTCTACAACGGGGAGCTGTATAACACCGGGGAACTGCGGTCGGAGCTGAAAGCGCTCGGCCATACGTTTGAAACCAAAAGCGATACCGAAGTCCTTCTGAAATGTTACATCGAATTCGGATTTGCCTGTGCGGAAAAGCTTAACGGCATTTTCGCCTTTGCGGTAGACGACGAAAGGCGCGGCTGCTGCTATTTATGCCGCGACCGTTTCGGCGTAAAGCCGCTGTTTTATTCCATGGAAAACGGGCGGCTTGTGTTTGCCTCGGAAATCAAAGCGCTGTTTGAATACCCGGGAATCAACCCTGTGATTGATCGGCAGGGGCTGTGCGAGATATTCGGAATCGGGCCGGCCCGAACCGCCGGAGTCGGCGTATTCAAAAACATACTGGAAATCAAGCCCGGCTGCATTGCCGTGTTTGACAGGCAGGGTTTTGAAACATATCCCTATTTCAAGCTGAAAAGCTACGAGCATCCCGACAGCTACGAGGAC
>UREO01000235.1 GCA_900546895.1 uncultured Oscillospiraceae bacterium | reverse complement strand
TGGGTGATGCTGTATTTGATACAACATCAAATCGATTTGCGGCGCAGGTATATGGATTATTTTCATGTGTCCTCCAGCATTTTTATAAGGTCAAGCGGCTTGTTGATAATTTGAACTATAATGATTTTAAATTCTCTCGTCCTAAGTCATACTTTTCGAACCGGATGGCCGATAATTGTTTTCAGCTTAGAGACTTCTGTTTTGCGGGAATCGCTCAGATAAATCTCATGATGATACCGCTGATCTGTAATGTTGATGGCATATCCATTTTCTTTGGCGTGCCGCTCCATCGCGAGAATGGTGGCCGGTTCTTCATCATACGAGCCCAGATGCATACACTGCACGCATACGATATTATTTTACCGCATACCCTGACTGCTCGCAATGATGTCTGCCGTTTTGTTATAAATTTCTTTGTTGAGCAAGGCTGTGATTTTCGATTTGAGCATATCCTGATGGAAATGGGTTAAGAAATGAGCAGTAACATGGTATGTTACCGCTCCAACTTTATATTCAGATTGAGCCTTAAAACGGATGCATTCGTTATTACTCATGTACATACTCATTCCGTCCTGATATTCGTGGTGCCGTGAAAAAGCTGCACAAGCATTTCAAGAAACAAAAATGGATTTAATTAAGGAGGACACCATGAAAGAAATCAAATCACTATCAGAACAACAAAAATCGGTGCAAGCCGAAATCAAACAGCTTGAAAACAGGCAGAAAATTCTACTCAACCGCAAACGCAAAGAGGAACGCCGGGTACGCACTCACAGGCTTATTGAGCAAGGCGCAATCTTAGAAAGTATCTTTCCCGAAGTTGCCGCCATGACGGGGGAACAAATCAAAGCATTTCTGGAAGAAAAACGCTGATTGCCGAGGTTACGGGGGTTCTCCCTTGGTTACAAGGGCGCACTTATACACCGTTCCGGTGTTGTGCGCCCTGCCGGGGGTGTAGTGAGCAAAACTCACGATGGGGAGCTACACTCCCCAAACCCCTTGTGAACTTGCCGACAAACAACATTCTCTGCGGAGAATATTGCCTGTCAACAAGTCTAATATAGCCGCAGCGAAAGGAGGTCTGCCCGTGGCAATCTACCATTGCAGTATTAAAATCGTCAAACGCAGTCAAGGCAAAAGTGCCGTAGCTGCCGCCGCCTACCGCAGCGGCGAAAAACTCACAAACGAGTATGACGGAGTTACCCACGATTACACAAGAAAGGGCGGCATTGTCCACTCTGAAATCATGCTGCCCTCTCATGCCCCACCAGAGTTTTTAGAACGCTCTACTCTCTGGAACAGCGTAGAGCTTTTTGAGAAAAACAGCGATGCCCTGCCTGCTGAATTAGACAGGCAAGCACAATTAACTTTAGTCCGTGCGTATGTCAACGATACTTTTGTGTCGGTTGGCATGTGTGCGGATTTTGCTTTGCATGACAAAGGCGATGGAAACCCTCACGCCCATATCATGCTCACTTTGCGACCGTTGGAGCAGGACGGAAGTTGGGGAGCAAAGTGCCGCAAGGAATACGACCTTGACGAACAGGGGCAGCGTATTCGTTTGCCAAGCGGAGCGTTCAAAAGCCACCGTGTCAACACCACCGATTGGAATGACAGGGAGAAAGCCGAGCAGTGGCGGTCTGCATGGTCTGATTATTCTAACCGCAGTTTGGAGCAGAACGGCATCAAGGAACGCATCGACCACCGCAGCTACAAGCGGCAGGGTGTTGATAAAATCCCCACTGTTCACATGGGCGTTGCCGCCACGCAGATGGAGCGCAGGGGCATTGTCACCAATAAAGGAAATATCAACCGTGAGGTTGCCGCACAAAACAAGCTGCTAAAAGAAATCAAGGCGAGAATTACAAGGCTCTGCAATTGGTCTAAGGAGAATGCCAAACAGCCAGAAAAGGCAAGCATTTTGGAACTTCTAAAGCAACCAACCCAAAACAAACCCACCACCCAATACGGCAAGATTAAGGCTCTGAAAGAAAGTGCCGCCCTGCTTAATTTTTTACAGCAAAACGGTATTTGTTCAATGGAGGAACTGCACGCCAAGATTACAGCTATGCAGGACAGCTATTATGCCCTCCGTGGCGAGATTGTAAGTGCCGAAAGGGAAATTGCCACCCTCACCAAGCATCTTGAAATATGGCGGCAATATGGAGCGAATAAGCACCCGAAAAGTGACAGTGAAAAGCGGCTGCTTGAAAGTGCAGTCAAGTATCTTAATACGTTAAAGGCATCGGGCGGCGGCATCACCCCGAAGAAATGGCAAGTTGAAATGAGCCGTCTTACTGCTCACAAAAATGAACTGTATCAGGAAATGCGGTCTATGCGTGAGGACATCAAGACGGTTGAGAGTATACGCAAAAATGCGGAGCAGCTTGCCGCCACCACACCCACAGCACGAAAGGAGCAAAACCATGATAGATAAAGTCTGTATCAAAATCGACCCGAAACACGCCGTTTTCATACACACAGGCGATACCCTGCCCGACATACTCCCCCTGTTGCAAACGGCTCTTACAGGGCATAAAAACCCCGATAATCGCCCCGAAACGCTACGCAAAATACACCTATCTGTCTCTATCGGCATTTTGGGAGAAAAGGAGCCGCCGCCATGCCGAGAATGAGTAAAAAGCGAAAACGGGAATGGTCTTTCTTTCTGAATGACCGCAACCGCATTACCTACAACAGCCAGTGCCGCAAATGCCGCTGCCCTTGTAAACAGAGTTTTCGGGCAATCATTGTTGAGTGTCCGCCGTTTCAATCCAAACGAGCAAAGGAGAAAGCCAATGGCAGAAAATAAACGATATTACTTTCTAAAACTGAAAGAGGATTTTTTCAAAGATGAAACCGTCTTGCTGTTAGAGGACTGCAAAGACGGTTTTCTTTATTCCAACATACTGCTGAAAATGTATCTGCTATCCCTCAAATATGAGGGGCAGCTCTTACTATCGGAGGATATTTTCTATACCCCTACCATGATTGCCACCCTTACGCACCATCAAACAGGCACAGTGGAAAAGGCATTACAGATTTTTATGCAGCTTGGTCTGGTGGAGGAATTAACCGATGGCAGCCTGTTCATGAGCAATATCCAATCCATGATAGGCACAACTTCATCGGAGGCAGAGCGAAAGCGAAAAGAACGCTCCAAATTAAACCGTCAAAAGCTGATTTCAAGCGATACAGATAGTGAGGGTGGACAAATGTCCGCAGTTTGTCCGAAAATGTCCGACAGCTGTCCACCAGAGTATAGAGATAAAAGTTTAGATATTAGAGATAAGAACTTAGAGAATAGAGAGGGAGATTGCACCCGCCCCTTTGGGCAGTATCAAAATGTGATTTTGTCCGATAAGGAGCTTGCCGAACTACCCTTAAAGAATATGCTTAATGAAGCCTATTCGCTGGATATCGGGCGTAAAATCAAGGCCCAGCAGAGACAGAGCATGAAAGAGGGACAGTTTGTCGGGGCAAGACCACCCTACGGCTATCTGAAAAGCCCGGATAATTGCCACCAGCTCATCGTTGATGAGGAAACAGCTCCGGTGGTGCGGCAGATTTTCCAGTGGGCGTATGAAAAGGTAAGCCTGAACGACATTACCCGCCGCCTGAATGAGGCGGGAATCCCTACACCCAGCCATGCGAAAAAGGCGGCGGGATTGATTGCCCATGAAAACCTCATAGGCAAAAAAGCCTGGCAGACATGGACGATCAGTAAAATTCTTTGCTGTGAGACCTACACCGGAACGCTGGTTCAAGGGAAAACCAAAAGCATATGCCATCAGCAGACCCGCGCCGAAGAAAGCAACTGGATTCGGGTGGAAAACACTCATGAAGCGCTTGTCAGTCGGGAGGTGTTTGATGCTGTTCAGGTATTCCGTCAACAGGTTGCAGATGAAGCTGTTCAGAAGCCCAAGAAGCCCTATACCCCCAATCTGTTCAAGGGAAAAATCTTCTGCGGGCACTGCGGCGGCAGTCTGCACCGGCAGCGGTGCGAACGCAAACGAGGCCCGGATGTGTATGTATTCCACTGCCTTTCCAACAGCCGCAGGTTGCGTGGTTCCTGCAAGCCCTACTCCCTCCCGGAGAAGGAACTGCTGTCCGCCATGTTGACCATACTGCAAAAGCAGGCGGAGATCGCGGTAGGCAATGCGCTTATTCTGAGACAAAAGCATCCGGATATGGAAATCAGGTGCGCGCAGGTCAAAGCCAGACTTGCCGCTCTGCGGCAGGAACTTGACCGGGACAGACGAATGCTGAAAAGCCTTTACGAAAGCCTTGTGACCGGTATTCTAAGCGATGAGGAATACCGGGAAATGCGCGCCGGTTACGGTGAAAAGATTGAGCGCACATCAGCCCTGATTCAGGAATTCACCGCCAATCAGAAAGAAATGGAAATACGAATTACAGATTATATTGACCTTTCCGACCTGATTGCAGGGATTACCGGCCAAAAGGACATTACCGCATTGCTGATTGACCGTTTGATTGACCGGATACAAGTATTTTCCGACCGGCATATCGAAGTAGATTTCCGTTTTGAAAGCGGCTGGAAGCAGTTAGAGAGAACAGAATATTCGCTGTATGAGCTGTTGGCGGATTCGGAGGGGAGGCTGAACGCATGAGTACCTACATTGTTGCCCTATATATACGCCTGTCCATGGAGGACGCAAAAACCGACAGCCTGAGCATTCCCAATCAAAGGGTTTTGCTCCGGCGGCACATTGCAACACTGGAGCAGGAAAACGTGGAAATCCTGGAATTTGTGGATAACGGCTACTCCGGCGTCAACTTTGAACGGCCAGCCATGCAGGAGCTTTTGGAACTTGTGCGGCAGAGCAAAATCCATTGTATTATTGCTGTCTCTTATACACATCTGACGCTGCCGACGAATTAGACGG